>JBHICB010000027.1:0-12347 GCA_046759365.1 Hydrothermarchaeales archaeon (SeqCode) | reverse complement strand
ATTCAGTTGGTCGACGATGTTGTAATTATAAAAAAGAGGTTCAAAAAGGCAAAGGATGTTTTTGGAGAAAGATTGGAGTTTTCCGGTCCAGATTGCGGTTTGAGTAGCTGGCCTTCCCAAAAGGTTGGTAGAGAACTCCTCAAAAGAACTGTGGATGCGATAAGGTCCTGATGAGTGAAGAAACAATGTTCCAATAGATGCACAGGAAGACACTCAAAACCAATAGAAATATTTAAATAAGAAACCGAAAAAATGGCTAAAAGCCTATGGGACGATACTACTACTTTTAATTTTGTCTCATAGGCCCCCTCCCCCACATTTTCTGAACCTTTATCTCCATTTTAAGACATATAGTCTATATTACTAGGGCTAAATATGGCTAAAGTGTTATGAGCAATTGAAAGGAATATAATCAGGGCCTCAGTTGTGGTGGATCCCAAATGGGTTGGATATGAAAGTAAGATAGCTTGATTAAAGGTCGAAAAATGAGAGAAATCTTTAATGGCATCTATTTGATAGATGACAAGTTGGCTACAAGGAATCTTGTTAAAGGGGTAAAAGTCTACGACGAGAAATTGGTCCAGATCGATGATGTTGAATATCGCAGTTGGAATCCCCAGAGGAGCAAGCTTTCAGCAGTTATACTAAATGGCCTGAAAAGGTTGCCGATAAAAAGAGATTCCAAGGTCTTATATCTGGGTGCTGCTTCTGGGACGACGGCCAGCCATATATCCGACATTGTAGAGGCGGGCATTGTATACTGCGTTGAATTTTCATCTAGAATGGTGAGAGAGTTGCTAGAAGTCTGCGAAAGCAGGCCGAATATGGTTCCTTTATTGGTCGACGCCAGAAGACCTGAGAGCTATCAATCCATAGTTGAGAAGGTGGATATCATTTACCAAGATGTTGCCCAACAGAATCAGAGCGAGATACTTCTAAAGAATGCCAGATTCTATCTTATACCCGAAGGCCATGCCATAATAGCCATTAAGGCGCGGAGCATAGATTCAACAAAAGACCCTGAAATGATAATCAAAAAAGAATTGAAAAAGCTAAAGAAAGGCTTCAAAGTAAAAGAAGTCGTTGACCTTAGACCCTATGCAAAGGGGCACTGCTTGGCTTTATTGCAGTCTCTAAAGGGGTTAAATAATAAACACTAACATCTGTAAGCGGTCTAGGTGTATCGCCAGGCCAAGCTATAGAGTAATGTTGGTTCCGATAAAGGAGGTTTTTATGACTCCCCATACTATCCTTTTATTCATCCTTCATCTGGTTGGATTTGTTCCTTTTGTAAAGTGTAGGTATACCGATCAACAATACCAAGATTAATAAAGCGGATAGTATCTGCGACAGCTCCAACACCCTAAGGGATGCCCCGAAATACACGTATGCAAATGCACCCGGCATGATCCCAAAGAAAGTACCTACGACATAATCTCTAAGGCTGATCTTTGAAAGTCCTAAACCGTAGTTTAACATATCAAACGGCGGACCAGGAACTAAGCGCAAAATAAGTGTCGTCATCACCCCGTGCTTCTCAGAAAACTCATCTATGCCTTTAAGCCTACCCTTCAAAAATCTCTCAGCTGTCTTCCTCCCAAATTTCCTGGAGATCAAAAACGCTACAGTTGCTCCCAGAGTGGCCCCTATTACAGTATAGACTGTCCCCCAAAACGGCCCAAATAAAACACCAGCGCTAATAGAAAAGACTGTAGCGAAAAGGCCAGAGGAAACATCGCCCTTATAGGCAGTGACATTTCTCACCTGCAGCCAAGGGTGATAGACAAGGCATTCGATTTTTTGGCAAAAAATATCGACATGGTACTAGGTCCGAGCAACGAAGGGGGCGTTTATCTGGTCGGGCTAAGAAGCGGTACATTAATCGATTTTGAGGGGGTATTTACAAAAGGCGTCGAATTAGAAAATCTGGTCAAGACCGCCAAAGAAAAAAGAATGCCCTTAAAATTGCTGGAAGAGATGACAGACATCGACGTAGTCTCAGACCTAGTGACCCTCATATGCAAGCTAAATGCAATGTCATATTCCTCGAAATTTGAGGAGGTATATTTACCCAAAAATACCATAAAGACTGTTGAAAATCTAGGTCTTCGAATTGGAGAATCGAAGGGAGGCATCAGGGGGAGAAAAATAGTAAAACTGTAAGTAAAGGGACTCTCCTAGGTCTTCTATTTTTATCTGAAAGAAATTGATGTTTTAGTGGTCGTCTGTTGGATACGACATTCCGTAGTAGGTAGGGACCTCATCAACTTTTAGATAAGTGACATTGTATCCTTCTTCCATTGAAGACAAAAATTCATCAAAAGTTTTAATGTCATTAAGTGTTAATTTTTGAGAATGGATATACATGACAAATGGCAGGCTATCTTTTGAGTATCCCTCCACTATTATATTCAAACGCGACACATCGGAAAGGCGGGCTTCGGAAACTGAGACCGGAACTTCGATTATACCATAAAGGCTATAAACCGGTTCTTTATCTGTAGATTCTCGAATAGCACTGCTATCGATCTTAATGCCCGCTTTCTTCAACGTTGAAAAATACTCCGGGTCATTGGTCCAATTTACAACCAAGGAGGGGCTGCGGAACATCTTCAATTCAATGTTATCTCCAATAGCGTTAGTCACATATTTTTTATTTTTTTCAAGATCCTCATAAAAGATCTCAGGGGTCTTAAAACTTCGATCCCAAACATAATCAAGCTCTGTCTTGTAGACTTCTTCAATTTCTGAAGCGTCGTCTCTTGTAAAAATTGGAAAATTGTGTTTGGAACTATGTAAGCCGAGAGAATATCCTTTTGAATGTATCTCTTTTACGGCACCAGGATTTTCCTCTGCAGTTTCGCCCACGATGAAAAATGTGGCTGTAGCATTGTGTTTTTCCAAAATTTGAAAGATAGAGGGTAGATTCTTTGTTCCAATATCTGTTCTGCGATCCTCGTAATCGAAACTTAACACCATGACCAGGGGATTTTTCACTGTTTTTCTAGAAGATCCTTGATTTGTTGAGATGTAACCTATCGTTAATAGGAGGAGGATGAAGATTATCCCCTTCACTTTACTTACCATAAAAAGCACCTCTTTTGGGGACCCCAGTCATGACTCTTTCAGTTTCTCAGTAAGGTATATCCTGTTTCTCCTCCCGATCTGCTCTTTTCTTATGGCCCCCCTCTTCTCCAACTCAGATAAAATCTTGCTGACCTTGGCCTTGGAAAATCCGGTAAGGTCTTGGATCTTTCTCTGGACTATGCCGTCTGACTCCATTATTATCCTCAGTATCTCCTGCTCGTCCTCCTTTAAAATATCGATCTTTTCCGATAAATCTCGTCCTCTTGAGAAGGGTAATTTTAGCCCCCACTTCTCTATCATGATGTATGAAATCAGCAATATTAAGAGGATGATCAATACCGCTGACAAGATGGGGAGGTATGCATACCAAACTGGAAAAATTATGGAGGGTTGGGTTGTGGGAGGCAAAGTGGTGGGTGGTAATGTAGTTGGGGATAATGTCGTTGGAGGAGGTGTTGTCTTTACAACCAAAGGCTCATATCTCACAAATACCCTGAATTCTGTGGGATTCTTCTTGGTCCATCTCAAGATTATCTGCCTCCCGTCGGTAGTCACCTCTTCAGGTTTTGGCACTATGTTTGCTTCACCTTCCACGATCCCCATCCCCTCAGGAAGCCTTATGGTGAGCTCAAAATTCTTGACATTTGCTAGAAGAGAATAAGCAGTCGAAAGGAGAAAGGTTTTGTTGTATTCGGAGATCTTTTGAGGGCTTTGAAATTCGTGGTTTACCGTGTATTCACCACCAGGCATAAGTTGCCCCCTGAAAAAGACCTTCACATAGGTTTTGTCACCGATATAGTTTGTATCGGACTCCAATCCTCCCTGTGGATCATAGGACTTGAGGTCCTCAATCATGCCGTTGAACGGATAGCTGATCTCCTTGAGGGAATAATCGTGATTGTTCACTATGGTGATTGCGACCTTTTCATACAATTTCGGACCTTCAACGGTCGCTTCAACCTTATAATCCTTGATCTCCTGGGCGCTTGCAATAGGTATCAGGATTAAAACCATTAGAAGGATTATTATCTGCCTCATTTTGTACCTCAAAACATTCTTTCCAAAGCCTCTTTTCCGTTCATGCCTGTATGGATTCCCATTTGCCTTGCGTTTTCCGTCAATTCGATTACCTCTGCATCAAGCACTTCATCGAAATTCGATACACCAGACACCTTGCAGGCGATATCGCCCAATCTCTCTGCAACATCCATATTAAGATAGCCGCACATTACAAATCCTTTATTCGCGTTGATCAAGATAAGAGGGGCTTTTTGAAGCTCGAATTTCAGACCGATAGCGGTTCCATTCTTGAGTGCAATATTTTCTACAATCATTTCCCTCAAATCCTTTGATGTTATAATAATACCGCGTTCTACAATTTTCTGTAGTCATCGAGAGCATCGTCTAAAACCGGAAATGAACTCCTTACCTCTGCGACTTTTGTTATATCTACTTCTGCTTTTAAAATACTTTCTTCTCTGCCACCGGATACGACAATTTCACCCCACGGATCTATGACAATAGACCCTCCAAAGTATGTCTGTTTTGCATCTTTTCCAACCCTATTCGTCGCTATAACAAAACATTGATTTTCGATGGCTCTCGCCCTCAACAACGTCTTCCAATGATCCTCTCTTGGATCAGGAAATTCCGCCGAGACCAGGACGATGTCCGCCATTCGCCTCATAAATTCTTTGAATAACTCAGGGAATCTTACATCAAAACATGTCGCCAGCGCAACTCTTCCAAAATTAGTTTCAATGACTTTTAACTCTCTCCCTGAGTTAAAGTGCTTTTTCTCCTCCCTGAAGGGGTGGATCTTCCTGTATTTTACCATGACTCCATCTTCATTAATGAGGACAAATGTGTTGTAGATTTTGTTACCGTCCTTCTCCAAGATCGTGCCCCCGAAAAGGGTGCCGTCACAGATAGCAGCGATCCTCTCTGTGGTTTCTCCTGGAACTCTCTCAGAAAGCTGACTTAGGTTGTCAAAATCAAATCCTGTAGTAAATAACTCTGGGAAAAGAATAAGGTCTGCCTGAGAACCTTGAATAATTCCAATAGCCCTTGCTAAATTTTTGTCTTTTATCCCCAGTTTTATGTCAATCTGTGCTAAATCTATCTTCATGACAGTACCACTTCACAAATATCATATAAAAACTTTCTAACCGAAAGATTAGATAAATCACTTGAACAGGCTGTGCAGGGAAATATGGACCTCTCCCAATTCGCCGCCGTAATTACCGGCAGATATTTTTATGACTCCCTCTTCCTTTGTCGCAACCTCGATGCCAATTCGCATGGCCTCTTTTACAACTTCTACGGAAGTTCCATCAATTACAATCTCACTGACAGCATTTACCCCTTCCACACGGGCGAAGTCTTTGACCTTCCCTGCAATCGTTGGACAAAAACGCTCATTGGTTGTGACATGCATGAACTTATATCTCTTTGATCCGACTTTCGATCCAGACGCACAGATACCCCCAGGAAAAGGTGTAATCACTCCATCTAAATCACGAATTGCTTCTACAGCAGCTTCTGATGCCTTAAGCGCCGACATCTGGCTTTTAGCAAGGATCAAAAAATTCCCCCCAGCTACGCCTTTGGATATCCCAAATTCCTTCTCAATCAGGAAATCTCCCATCATAATTGGTATCGATATAACCTCTCGACCCGCAACCGTCTTGATCTCTTCATATCCATCTCCAAAATACTTCATCTTATAACCTACGTCGATCATTTCTTCTGAGTCAAGATAATTCCAGACCGCAGCAGTAGGTGATGTTAGGACACACTGGCCGATTCTTCCCAAAAGTTCGTCTGGCATTCTCTTTTTGGATGTCCAGATCTGTACAACACATCCAGGCCTGTTGTCGGGTGTTTCTTCGACACCCAGACATTTTTCGACCCCCGCCTCAGCAGAGGCCCCGATAATTGAAGTGCCATATCCAGTCATCTCAGCCGAGGCAATATTTGCCCACTTCTCATTGATCGCGGTAACCAACAAACGAGAAAAAAACCCTGTAAAGGCTTCTGCATATGTATCCTCAATCTCCACCCCATTGACCTGCATTCTTTACACCTGATTTAAAAAAGAATGGAAAAAGACTACTTAAAAAATTTCTTTCCATCTTTGGTCGATATCTCCTTGAATCTTCTCTATAATATCATCTGTTAGATGCCTGAATCTTCTTTGGGTTTTCAGGTAGTCTTTAACATTCGCTTTTTTTGTGGGTTTGTAAGTGATCCTGGCATTGCCGTTCTCGATCTCGTATAATACCCACATTCCAGTATCGACCGCTAGTCGGGCTAACTCTATGCTTTTTTCTATGGCTGATCCCCACCCAGTTGGACATGGTGCATGCACTTGGATATAACATGGACCTTTAATCGAAGCAGCCTTTTTTACCTTTTCCATGTAATCCAAAGGGAAAGCCACAGAGGCGGTAGCCACATAGGGCACCCCATGTGCTGCTATTATGTGAGGAACATCTTTTTTAGGCTGCTTTTCGCCGAAGGATACTTTACCGGCAGGAGTTGTAGTGGTTGAGGCACCATACGGAGTCGATCCGCTCCTCTGGACGCCGGTATTCATGTATGCCCCGTTGTCATAACAGATATAGAGCATGTCATGACCCCTTTCCATGGCCCCACTAAGAGCCTGAAGGCCGATGTCTACAGTTCCTCCATCTCCACCGAACGCAACCACATTTACACCCTCTTTCCTGCCCAAAGCCTTCAAAGCAGCTTCTACCCCGCTCGCAACAGATGCAGAATTCTCAAAAGCCGCATGTATCCACGGGATCCTCCAAGCTGTCTGGGGATAAGGAGAAGAGACAACCTCCATGCAACCTGTCGCCTCAGATGCTATGGTATTCTTACCCAAGGCTTTTAACGCCAGTCTAATGGCTATTGTGCCAGCGCATCCGGCACAAGCCCTATGCCCCGGGGCAAAGAGTTCGACGTCTGAAACAGTTTTTACATTCTTTGAAAACTGATAACACCTATTTGCAAAAAGATTTGCACCACACTTTTGTCTGCATTTTATATAGCTTGGTATGTCTTCAACGACTTCCATTTCATCACCCTTTCAATCCTACCCATGTGACCTCAGGTACATCCTTCTTCATGGCTGTTTGGGAAAGCGATATGACCTCTCTAATATTATCTAATGTGACATCTCTGCCCCCTAGACCTGCAATAAATCCTAGTGTCTTTGGACTGATATCTGAATTATAAAGAGCAGCCTTAACCTCATTATAAAGTGCTCCTTGGCCCATGCCAATGGACACATCCTTTTCTATAACACTTACTACCTTGGCATTTTTGAGGGCTTCTAATATCTCTTTTTCGGGGAAAGGTCTGAAAAGCTTGATCTTTAAAATGCCGACGCTTACCTCTTCTTTGAGTTCGTCGATAACTTCTTTGATCGTCCCCACAACAGAACCCAGGGATACTAGTACTATCTCCCCATCCTTTGTATTATAATCCTCAATTATGCCATATCCCCTTCCTGTCAACTCCTGATATTCTTTATCCACCTCCTTAATGACTTCCAAAGCGTTTCGCATACCCTCCTCCTGGGCATATCTAAACTCTGTGAAAGTGGAGGGGTCTGCAAATGCGCCCTGAGTCATTGGGTCGTTTGGATCCAGATACATCTCAGGAACATAGGGTGGCAGAAATTTGTCTATGTCTTTTTTGTCAGGAATCTCCACAGGCTCAACAGTATGTGTCAAAACAAAGCCGTCCATACAGACCATAGTAGGCAAAAGGACATCCGTGTTCTCCGATATTTTATATGCCTGTATGGTCGTATCAATTGCTTCTTGATTCGTTTCCACATACAACTGTATCCAGCCCGAGTCTCTCTGGGCCATAGAATCTCCCTGGTCGTTCCAGATATTGATAGGGGCAGACAAAGCCCTATTAGCATTAACCATAACAATAGGAAGCCTCATCCCAGAGGCTATGAAAAGCATCTCATGCATCAGGGCAAGTCCTTGGGAGGCTGTTGCTGTAAATGTCCTGGCACCTGTTGCTGACGCACCTATCGTAGCGCTCATTGCGCTGTGCTCTGACTCGACCATTATATACTCACAGTCAAGCTCACCGTCTGCCACAAACTTAGCTAGATCCTCAACAATATGAGTTTGAGGCGTTATTGGATAGGCTGCAATGACCTTGACATCGCATAGCTTTACACCCTCTGCTACTGCTCTGCTGCCATGCATCACGTCTCTTCTAGTCAATCTACTTCTCCTCCAATACCATCTCTATCGCCTTTGTGGGGCATTCGTTGGCGCATATCCCACAGCCCTTGCAAAAATCCATGTCTGCGCTGTAAACCCTCTTCCTCTCTTCCATCTCTATTATTATCGAGGCATCAGGACAATATGCCCAACAGTTGCCACAGTCAATACATTTTTCCATGTCAAAGACAGGTTTGAAAGTCCGCCATCCTCCTGTCTTTGTTTCTGTGGTATTGCCCACATCCTTTATCCCGACAGAAACCTTCATGATAAAGTCTCCGTCTTAGAATAAGCGGTCTCTATGGCCTTGACATTTTTTACTGCCAACCTTTCTGGGAACCGCTCGTTGATGGCCTTCTCTAATGAATCTAATGTAACTTGGTCTGTAGCTGAAGAAAATATGCCCAGCATAGAGGTATTCACGATGGGAACTCCAAGGATCTCCAAAGCGATCTTTGTGGCATCGACTGTAACCACTTTTGCCTTCGTATCCACATTCACTTCCTCGGATTTTTTTTCGGTATTAATGATTACCATACCTTCGTCTTTTAAACCGCTTGTAACGTCTATTATTTCAAGTAAGGTAGGGTCTTGAACAATCACATAATCCGGCGTATAGATCTGGCTTCGCATCCTTACCGGCTTATCATCCATTCTCGAAAACGCAGTAACAGGTGCTCCTCTTCTCTCAACGCCGAAGTAAGGAAAGGACTGGCAGTATTTACCGTCATAGAAGGCGGCCATAGCAAGTATATCAGCGGCAGTAACGACGCCCTGACCCCCCCTACCATGGAATCTCACCTCGATCATCACACCACCTGAAATAGTAAAAGTAATCATTCATGGATGATATTTAAACTTTATCGCTTCAACCGGTATTCCAAGTAGGGATTAAAAGCACCATCAGGTTTGTAAAAAGACCTGTTTAAAAGGCCTGGAACAGGAAATCGAACCGTAATTAAAGAAGTCCAAATAGAAAGAAATAAATAACTGAAAAATAGAACTCTACCTGCATCTTTTTACATTGTTCTAACAGACGCCCTTTTTTGGTAAGATTAGAACGATAGTGAAAGGTATATAAAGTGTTGCAAGATTAATAAATGGTACTAGGAGAAACCGGATAAAATGAAGATAATGGTAATAGGCTTGGGGCAGGCAGGCGGAAAGATCGCAGATCTTCTCTTAGAAGATGATCGTAAAAGCCATGTACCACATACTTTTGAAACACTTGCAGTCAACACAGCTACCTCGGATCTTTTGGGTTTAAAATACATAACACAGACTGACAGGATTTTGATAGGTGAGGCCAGTGTCAAAGGCCATGGGGTTGGGGCTGACAACAAGCTCGGTGCCGAAATAGCAAAGGACGAGATCGAAATAATTTCAAACAAAATCTCGAAATCAGGCGTGGCCGATTTTGATGCATTTCTGGTGATAGCTGGTATGGGCGGTGGCACTGGAAGCGGAGCAATTTCTATTGTGACAAGCCATTTAAAACAGGTCTATGACGAGCCCGTATATGCCCTCGGGATCCTGCCAGCAGAGAATGAGGGCGATATATATACGCTAAATGCCGCACGCAGCCTCAAGGCATTGTTGCCTAATTCAGACGCCGCAATCTTGGTTGATAATGGTGCTTTTCTCAGGGCAGGGGAAAGCGTCAAGGAGGCCTATGACCGCATCAATAAAGAGATCGTAAAAAGGCTGGCTATCATAGCCAGAGCTGGGGAGGTGAGGTCCAAAAGGGATGTGGGGGAGATGATTGTGGACTCTTCCGAGATTATCAACACTCTGAGGAATGGGGGGATATGCAGTATAGGTTATGCCTCAGAACGGATTAAGAAAAGCAAACAGGGCTTCTTTGCCAAACTGTTTAGCATCTTCCGTAAGAAACAGTATGATATTGGTAGGGCTTCCAGGATTTTGTCTGTAACAAAAAGGGCAGTGAAAGGAAGGTTGTTACTCCCATGTGATTATAAATCCTCCAACAAAGCCTTATTCGTTATTGCAGGGCCACCAAAAGAGTTGGACAGGAAGGGGATAGAAAAGGCCAGGCAATGGCTGGAAGGCAGCATATCTGGCGCCGAGGTCAGAGGGGGAGATTATCCTCTAGGACGTAGCAATTATGTGGGCTGCGTCGTCCTTTTGTCTGGAATTTCTAAATGCTCCAGAGTAAAAGGAATGCTTGAGAGGGCAAGGACTGTTCAGGAGAAGGTTGGAGAGGAGCCCCAAAAAGAGAAGGACCTCGAGAGCCTTCTTGGTGAGATAGAAAATCTATAGGTGAAGTTATGCTATCTTTGATCGGCATCGGGGGTGCCGGCTGCAGGATAGTTGACGACTTCTATAGTAAAAATGTCGTTTCAGGTTTCCTGACTAAATTATCCAACAAAAGGAGGGGCTTTACAGGGGTTGTTGCCGACACTTCTGATAGCATAACTAAGCTGAATAGCATCCCTAAATCAAATATGATACTCATAGGCAAGAGCAGAACAAAAGGTCATGGCACGGGTGTAAATGTTGAACTCGGCAAAAAGATCATGAATGAAGAGGCCGAGTTGGTATTGAATTTAATGAGTAAAGCCGGATTCAAAAAAGATGACTTGCTTATAATATTTGCAGGGCTTGGAGGAGGTACTGGAACAGGATCTATTCCTGTGATAACAGAGAAAATCAAAAAGGTTTACAAGGCCCCCTTGTTTGGTGTTTTTGTCCTTCCTTCATTCGAAGAGGGAAGGGTACATGCAAAGAACACGTATGATAATCTCCAAGAAGTAGTTTCTTCGGTCGATGGAGCAATTATATTGGACAACGACATACCGATGAAGAGGGGGGGTGATGCAATATCGACTTACAAGATAGTCGATGAATTGATATCCAAATTCATTATCTTAGTCTTAAAGGTAGAAGAAAATATTCTAGGAAATACTTTGGACAAGCTTTCAACAATAGCCTACGCCAAGGACAGGTCCAAGGATATATCCATAAAAGGAACGATTGAAAAAATGTTAAGGGACAGTGTCTTCCTGAAGTTCGATATGCATTCCTGTGAAAAACTTGTATTCATTGCTAAAGGGGATATGGGCACACTATTTGATCAAGACTTTGCAAGAGGATGGATCAAGAAAAAATTCAACTGCGAGGTGGAATATATATTTCAAGATGAACCAAATGCTAAGCAGGTCGAAATGGGGATGATGATTACTGGGATAAAAGATTTAAGTAATAGATTTGATGAACTAATAAAAACAAAGGCAGAGGAAAAGAAGAGAAACGAACTTGATGAGTTGTTGGGAGATATTCAATCCATAATTTAGGAGGATATAAGATGAGAAGGGCTGTTATATTGTTGATAGTGATGGGGTTAGGGATCGTGATGAGCGTCGGTACAGTAAGTGCTGCTTTAGATTACCTAGAAGTAAAAGATCGTGCGTCAACGCCTGCAGAAACGGCACAATCTGGTGGCCTTGTAAATTTTCAAGTGACTTTACAAAAATCCACGAATATCCGGCCCCAAAATGCGACGCTTGTTATAACAAATGAGTTGGTAAATCCCAGAATAGAGCTTACCATTGACGAGTCCAACGAGATATTCTTCAACAAAGATAGGATAGAAAAGGAACTCAACACCGAAACAGTTTCTCTTATAAAAATAACTGCTAGCGGCAATGCCCCTACAGTTAATAAGAAAGTTAGGAGGATACTATTGGAGGTCAAGACCAACGTATATTATGATGAGGAACATCAGGAACCTGAGGAGGAGATCACCTTTCCACTTTATATCACAAACCCTACAATTGAAAATGCTATAAAAGCTATAGACAACGCCAGGGACAAACTGAAGGAAGCGAATAGGAGGATCTTCAATTTGGAAGCCAGAGGGGTAGATATATCTGCACTAGAGGCTCGCGCTACAACTGCAGAGAACATAATAGACAGTGCAGAACGTTCTCATGATCTAGGGCAGCCGATAGAAGCCCAGAGACAAGCGGAGAACGCCATGGATCT
>JBHICB010000026.1:0-12433 GCA_046759365.1 Hydrothermarchaeales archaeon (SeqCode) | reverse complement strand
CCTCCGTTATTTCGTTAGGTCTATAACTGAATATCCCTTTTATTATATATATAATTTTATTAGATTTATTATATTCCTATTATTCATTTTTTATTTTCTCAACAAGCTCTAATCTTCCAGCCTTTTTTTTATTTCTCACTGTTTTTTTTTCAAATTTTACAGAACCAAATTTCAAAGATTTTAAATAACTTTATATGGAACGTACATACACAGATGAAAAGGATTTATATTCTAAGTTCCTCATTTTACTTTCCGAACTACTTGAATTTATCAAAAACTATTTTAAGGCAAATTTAATGGTTCCTAATTAGGTACAAGTATATGAAAACACAAAAACCACATGTTGTTCCAAAATATGTAATATACGGTTTTTTCTCACTCGGTCTTCTCTCTGCCATCGCCTTTAGGGCAATAATAGTATTCCAGCATCTGGAACCTAATTGGGTAAGACCTGTTTGGTACCTTGGTATTATAGGGTATCTTCTCTTTTTCTTCTATCGTTTCAAGATCACTAAAAAGCGCAAAAAAGCCATCACTGACTTTGAGCTCCTTGAAAAGGTCAAAAACAACACCCCCCTCACTGATGAAGACAGAGAAGTCCTCTTATATCTCCTCTCATCCATCAAGGTTTCCCTTGAAGATATGAATTACGCCCTGATATTTCTTCTATCGATTGTGGCAATAGCAGCCGATATAATCCTAAGCACAATGAAATAACGGAGGCTCTTCTCAGGAATGAGATCAGCCACGATTCAACAAAAATTTAACTATTTTTTCAACAAGCTCTAACCTTCCCAGGGAATTTATCTCCCACTGTTTTTTTCAAAATTTTCAATAATTTTATATAACACATCCTAAATTAAGGACCCATGTATAGGAAGTGATCTTTTGAAGATTGTGGATTTGAAACCAGGACAAGGTAAGGTAGACATAGAGGTTGAGGTTACAGATATCTCTGATGTAAGAGAATTCTCAAAGTTTGGACGGGAAGGGCGGGTTGCGACTGCGAGGGTGAAATAGATCTTACTCTCTGGAATGAGAGTATAGATGAGGTATCTGCCGGGGATAAGGTAAAAATAGAGAATGGTTATGTCAATGAGTTCCAGGGAACACCGCAACTCACCGCAGGGAAATTTGGAACAGTGACTGTAATAAAATAGACCTCTTGGGGTTCGTTTCTCTCTTTTTTCTTTTTCAACCAGCTCTAACATTCCATCCTTATTTATCTCCCAGAATAACTCCCTTCTTTTAAGGCATTAATTGGCTTTTTAGCATCAAAGACAATAAAAAAACATATTTAAGCAGAAGGCTAAGAGAGAGTTATATTTTTATTCCAAAACCTCCTCTCGGCTTTTAGAGGCGTAAAATGCTAAGGCTCTACAACACCCTTACAAGAAGAAAAGAGGAGTTTACCCCCATAAAGAAAGGAAAGGTGAAGATGTACACCTGTGGCCCCACGGTCTATGACTACGCCCACATTGGAAATTTCCGTGCCTATGTATTCGAAGACACATTAAGACGATACCTCAAGTACAAGGGATTTGGAGTAAAGCAAGTAATGAACCTCACAGATGTCGATGACAAGACCATACGCTACTCGCAGGATGGGGGTGTATCTCTAAAAGAATTTACCAAACGATATAAAGATACCTTCTTTGAGGACTTGGAGACCCTGAATATCGAAAGAGTTGAGGTCTATCCCAAGGCTACCGAGCATATCCAAGAGATGATCTCTCTTATCAATCGATTAATTAAAAATGGATTGTCTTACAGAGGAGAGGACGGTTCTTACTACTTCGATATATCAAAGTTTAAGGATTACGGCAAGTTAGCCCATATAAAAGTTAAAAAACTAAAAACAGGTGCAAGGGTAAAAGCAGACGAATATGCAAAAGATGAATTGCAGGATTTTGCCCTTTGGAAGGCATACAGCAAGGAGGACAAAGACATCTTTTGGGAGACTGAATTGGGAAAAGGAAGGCCCGGCTGGCACATAGAGTGTTCAACCATGAGCATGAGATATCTTGGAGAAAGCTTCGACATTCATGCCGGAGGTGTGGACCTAATCTTCCCTCATCATCAAAACGAGATAGCACAGTCAGAAGGCGCTACCGGCAATCCCTTTGTAAGATACTGGGTCCACAACGAGCACCTCTTGGTTGAAGGCAGAAAGATGTCAAAGTCTCTGGGCAATTTTTACACCCTAAGAGATCTTTTAGAAAAAGGTTATGATCCCATAGCCATCAGATACTTGCTTTTATCCCCCCATTACAGGCAGAAGCTGAACTTTACATTCAAGGGTTTAGAAGCTGCAACAAAGACCGTCCACAAACTACGAGACTTCATGGATAAAATAAGGGAACTTAAGGTTTATGCTAAGTGGAATGAAGAACTCCATGAAAAAGTCGTAAAAACCAGAGAAAATTTTTTAGATTTCTTAGACGACGACCTGAATATGCCACCCGCACTGGCCGCTATTTTTGATTTAGTCAAAGAGACGAATAATGCCATTGCCGAAAAAAAGGCCTCGAAAAAGAACCTTGAAGAAGTACACAACCTGATTATGGATTTTGACAGGGTACTTGGCGTTTTAAAGCACGAAAAAGGCGAGCTTAAACCAGGAATGTTGCAATTAATAGAGGAAAGGGAGAATGCCAGAAAAAACAAAGAATGGGCCCGTGCAGATAAGATAAGGGCAACGCTTTATGATGAGGGCATAATAGTCGAGGATACTCCAAGTGGGCCTCGGTGGAGAAGAAGAATTTAACGCTTTTGTATTATCCCCAAAAATGTCCCCTATACTGTCCTATCACCGGACAGCCTAGGCATCTATCAGCCTTGAAATAAGAGCAGTCTTTGCACTCGGTGTGGTAACCGCAGGGTTGTTTGTCCTCCCTTTTTATCTTCATTTTTACAGGGAAGATAAGATCGTGAGTGGACGAGATAATAACATCAAAGTCCACATTATCGATGTTGGGATTGGTCCTTAGATGCGAATTTACGATGGCTTCGATGGATGAAAGGTCCTCGCCCATCAAAAAAAGGCACAGGTTATTCCTCCCAGACATAGCCATTCCATTGAGAAAATAAGGACAGTCTTTAAAGAAGTTTAATACATCGCTAGGATCTTTGGTTGTGATCTCCACTTTTGCCAGGTAAAGTCCGTATTTTCTTAGGTCCACACCAGCCTGAAAAGAGATGGCACCGCTTTCTTTTAATTTCTTCAATCTCATCCCCACAGACGGCTGAGAGAGCCCGAGGTGCTGAGCGATTTCCCTTTGAGACAATGTGGGATTCTCCTCCAATAAGGATATAACCTCCCGGTCTTTATCGTCCAATAGCCTTCCCATTTTCTGCCTTCCTTGGCGTTTTTTTATATGTCTATTCATAACTTTTATAAATTAAACTGAATTTTTGCCTATTTTTTATAAAATATAATCGAAATCAGCACAGCTATGGCCAACTCACCTTCTTCTACCATTGCCTTCCTAATCCTAATGGAAAAAGATTAAAAACCTCTCGAATAATTAACCCTTGGTGTTCAAATGGAGATCACAGATAAAGGCGTTTGTGTTGAGGGTTTCAAGGCTAGTGGCATAAAAAAGGGAAAGTACGGTTTGTCAATAATTCAAAGCAGGTGCGAAGCTAACTGTGCAGTTATGATGACCAGCAACAAAATTCAAGCCTCTCCTTTAATCGTATCTACAGATCATGCAAAGAAAGGAGTTGTAAGAGGCATAGTCGCAAATTCAGGAAATGCCAACGCTTATACCGGAAAAGCCGGCATAGAAGATTCTAAAAGGATGTGCCAACTTGCAGCAGAAAAAACCGGCCTTAAAGTTGAGGACTTTATTGTAGCTTCAACAGGGATTATAGGGAGGAGACTGGACATGGAGACAATTGAGATTATGATAGGGGAGGTATCAAAAAATCTGGAGTATTCAAAGGAGGCTTCACTGGTAGCTGCAAAAGGCATAATGACAACAGATACCCGGGCTAAGATGATCTCAGTCAAGACAAAACTGGATTCCGGGAAGGATATCGAGATAGGGGGGATTGCAAAAGGGGCCGGGATGATCGCCCCTGATCTAGTTCATGCAACCATGCTATGTTTCATCACAACAAATGCTTATATTCCCAGAGAAAATATCGATGAATCACTTAAAAGGGCTGTGGACGACAGCTTCAACATGCTCAACATAGACAATGACATGAGCACAAACGATATGGTTGTGCTTCTGGCAAACGGCCTCGCAGGGAACCAAGACGTCGATGAAAAATTTCAAGAAGCCTTAGATTTTGTTGCCCTAGAGATCGCGAAGATGATAGCTAAGGACGGCGAGGGCGCGACAAAATATTTTGAGGTGAACGTGAAAGGTGCTTCAACAAAGAGAGATGCTAAGAAAGCCGCAAAAGCTGTTGCCGGTTCAAATCTGGTAAAAACCGCAATATTTGGGAGAAACCCTAATTGGGGCAGGATAATAGCCGCTGTCGGCTACTCCGGGGCAGAGATAAACCCTGATGAGATCACTTTATCGATGGAAGCAGACAACGAGAGTGTCGGTCTAATAGAGAAGGGGAAGATCCTGGCATTCCCAGATACAGAGGGATTGAGACTCGCCAAAGAAATCCTTAAAAAAGGTGAGCTTAGGATCGCAATAGACTTAAATATGGGCGACGAGGAGGCCACTGCTTTTGGGTGTGATTTGAGTCCGGAATATGTCAAGATAAATGCCGAATACTCTACATGATTATTTCCAGATCTGCCACCACTTCTTTTTCGGCATGTCCTCCATGACTGCTTTTTCACCTTTAAGATACTTCCCAGGATCCTCTTCAAAGGCAGTTTTGCATCCAGGGGCACAGAAGCAGTATGTCTCCCCTTCATATTCGGTTTTATGTTCGGCGGTATTTTCATCCACAGTCATGTTGCAAACCGGATCAATCGCCATAATTTCACTTCCATTTTTAATTAAATCCTTGTAATATATAGATTTTTGGCAAAAACTTATGAATTAAAAGCTCCGTGGGTAAATCATGTCAGACGACCCAAGCATGACCTACTTTTTATTGATTGTAAATATCCTATTTTACATTATATTGGCGTATCTTAGCTCAAGTTGGCTGGAAATAGATAGATACTGGATGGCAAAGTTCGGCCTGAACAATGCCGCATTCCTCTCTGGAGCGTATTATCAGATTCTGACAAGCATGTTTGCCCACTTTAACTTTCCCCACTTAGGATATAACATGGTCTTTTTGGCAATCTTTGGAGCCAAGGCAGAGCAAGTATACGGCAGCAAATATCTCCTCTTAATTTACGTTGTATGCGGTCTATTTGCCTCATCAGTCTCCTTCTTTTATCCTCTTGGTACGATATCTGCCGGTGCTTCTGGCGCCATATTTGGAATACTTGGGACCGTTTTAATTGCCAATAGAAACCAATATTCCGGAGGAACATCGACCTCTCTTTTCTATGGCTTTGTCTTCTTTATTTTGGCCGCAACCACAGGTTTTCTTGCCCACCTTGTTGGACTTATATTCGGATTTATTTTAGGATACTGGATTACCAGGGACTGGTATCCCAAAGAAGATGAGCCGGAGATTGAGGAATTTCTCGATCTTTTAGAACCGGAGTAAGCGGATGACAAAAGGTATAAAAGAGAACAAAAATACTCCATTTACTCATAAAAAGATAAATTTTAGGAGTTAAGATATGAACAGAGCTGAGATACTGGCAGAGGCCTTGCCGTATATAGAAAAGTTCCACGGATCATACGTTGTTATAAAGTACGGCGGTCATGCCATGCTCGATGAGGAAGCAAAGGACTGGACAGTCAAAGATACCATTTTGCTAAGATATATAGGTATGAAACCCGTGATAGTTCACGGCGGAGGCCCAGAGATAACACAAGCCATGAAGAAGATGGGCAAAAGGCCCAAGTTTGTGGAGGGTCTTAGAGTTACTGATGAGGAGACGATGGACATAGTGAAGATGGTCCTTGTCGGGAAGATAAACACTGATCTAGTCTCACGGATAAACAAATTCAATGGTAAAGGAGTAGGGCTCTCTGGCAAAGACAATAAGCTGATCTTGGCCAAAAAAAAGGTGCATAAGATAGTAAAAGAAGGCCTTGAAAAAGAGATAGATCTAGGCCATGTAGGAGAGACTGTGAATGTCAACCCCGAAGTCATTGACATACTAACAGATAAAGGGTATATCCCAGTCATATCTCCTGTAGGTATCTCAGAAGATGGCAATAGCCTGAATCTGAACTCTGATACTGTAGCAGGTGACGTCGCTGCAGCCCTTGGTGCAAAGAAGCTTGTAATTTTGACAGATGTACCGGGTGTCATGAAAGACTTAAATGATAAAGATAGCCTGATTAATGAGATCAATGCCACAAAGGTCGATTCACTTTTAAAAGAAAACATAATAGAAGGTTCGATGATCCCTAAGTTACAGGCATGCGCCGATGCCGTAAGAGGGGGTGTTGGCAGGGCACATATAATCGACGGAAGGATAAAACATTCCATCCTACTGGAGCTTTTAACAGATGAAGGGATAGGAACCATGATCAAGGAGGGATAAAAATAGAGGTCAAGGAGATAGAGCTTAAGGGCCACATAATAGACTCGTTTATTCTGCCCAGGGTATTCGATACCATAATGGATATGGGTGGAGACTTTCAAGTGTTAGTCTTTGAAATCGGAAAGCACAAGACTGATCCTTCCCATACTCGCATCCTCGTAAAAGGAAAGGACAGAGCCCATTTGGATAACATATTGGGTGAACTTCTAAAAGTCGGTGCCACAATACCTGATATAGAGCATCTTGAGCTAAAGCCTGCTCCTAAGGACAGGACATTGCCAGATGATTTCTATTCTACTACACATCATCCCACCTATGTCCGATTGGATGATGACTGGGTCAAAGCCAAAAAGATAGAGATGGATCTAGTTATTGTGGTAGACAAGGCAAAGAAAAAAGCTGTATGCAAACCCCTAAGCGACGTAAGGAAAGGGGATATGGTAGTTGTGGGCAAGAAAGGCATAAGGGTAGAGCCCCCTGAAAGGCCCAGGGAGTACAGCGTTTTTGAGTTCATGAAATCGACTGTATCTTCTGAGAAACCCTCTAAGTCAATGATAAAGCAGATAGTAAAGGAGATCTTGGAAGTAAAGAAAAGGAAGGGCAAGGTTTTAGTAGTCGCTGGCCCTGCCGTAGTCCATACTGGGGCCTATGTGCACCTCACAAAGATGATAAACGATGGCAAAATAGATGTGCTTTTTGCCGGCAATGCCTTGGCTGTTCACGACATAGAGAATGCGCTTTATGGCACTTCACTAGGCATAAATCTAAAAACCGGAAGGCCTGCAGAGGCCGGACACAGGCATCATCTTTATGCAATCAATGAAGTGATGAAGGCAGGCTCCATTAAAAAGCTTGTAGAAAATGGGAAAGTAACAAAAGGGGTAATGCACGCTTGCATAAAGAACAACATACCTTTCGTTCTTGCCGGATCTATACGGGATGACGGTCCGTTGCCCGAGGTTATAACAGATGTGATAGATGCACAAAGGGAGATGAGAAAGCATCTTAGAGGGGTTGAGCTCGTACTGATGTTGTCTACCATGCTCCACTCGATAGCTGTGGGCAATTTACTCCCTTCACACGTCAAGACCATATGTGTGGATATCAATCCAGCAACAGTTACAAAGTTGATGGACAGGGGCAGTGCCCAAGCATTAGGCGTGGTCACTGATGTGGGTGTCTTCTTGCCAATGCTTGTAAAAGAATTTTAAAAGAGATAGCAGGTGTTTTGATCTCCTGAACAAAATATTTATACTTCCAAAACTTTTTGCTTTATTCCGGGCGGCTGTGATCTAGGGGTTATGATCTTGGCCTTCCAAGCCAATTGCCCGGGTTCGAATCCCGGCAGCCGCACCAAGTTTAAGAGGTCTTGAGTTGACAAGAAGACCCAGTTGGGTAACAAGGATCGCAAAGGAGAGGATCGAGATCCTCCTCCAGAGAGCAGATGATGTATTCTACAGTAACCGGGAAAGAGCGAACAGATACGTGGAACTCTCAAGAAAGATAGCGATGCGATACAATATACAGATGCCCAGAAAGTGGAAGAGACGCATCTGCAAGTCCTGCCATGCTTTCTTGAAACCAGGCGAAAACTGTAGGATAAGAACAAAAGACGGTAAAATAATCATAACATGTCTGGAGTGCGGTCATATAACAAGGATTCCGTTTCTAAAAGAAAGAAAACAGAAAAGAAAAATATTGATGAGGTTAAAAGATGATAAAGGCTAAGAAAGGTAGATTACGATGACTACAGTTTATGATATACCGGCATCAAGTGTAATAGATAAGGCTTCAAAGGAGCTTAAGAAATTAAAAGAAGTTAAACCACCAGATTGGGCAAGGTTCATCAAGACCGGCTCAGGCAGGGAAAAGCAGCCAGAACAGAAAGATTGGTGGTATACAAGGGCCGCTTCAATCCTGCGCAAGATCTATATTGGAGGACCGATAGGCATAACGAGGCTTAGCAGGAAATATGGTAGCAAGAAAAACAGAGGATTCAAACCAGAAGCCCGAAGGAAGGGGAGCGGTGCCATAACCAAGACCATAATAAAACAGCTTGAGAGTATAGATCTTATAAAGACCACAAAAAAAGGTCGCTCCATAACGCCCAAGGGGGTATCTTTCTTGGACAAGATCTCCCACGCCCTAAAGAAAGGCATGCCAGAACTGGAAAAGTACTGATGATGCAATATGGCAGATGACCTGGAAAATCTTAGAAGAAAGAGGATGACTGAGCTCCAGCAGAGGCTTTTAGAGGAAAAGGCAAAACAAGAACAGATGGCTCAGGTAGAGGGGCAGATCAGGAGTGCAATACAGCAGATTCTTACCCCTGAAGCACGGGCCAGACTTGCAAACATAAAGATGGCTAAGCCAGAATATGCCACACAGATAGAACTGATGCTGATACAGATTGCTCAAAGCGGCCAGCTGAAAAATAAGATAACTGACGAACAATTAAAAAGCATTCTCGGGAAGATAGCAGAGGGGAGTAAAAAGGAGTTCAAGATAAAGAGGATATAGATCCGCGGCGTATTAAAAAAAGAATAATCATAATGATTTCAAAAGTTATTCCTCAATGGTAAGCTTTGTGGTGAAATCGTGAGCAAAGTTCATGTTGCAAAGAAAATAAGGCTCGGAAAGGCGATGAGGCAGAATAGGCCCGTCCCAATATGGGCTGTAGCAAAGACGATGGGCCGGTTGAGGACCCATCCGAAGCGCAGGTATTGGCGCAGGAGCAAGCTGAAGAAGTAGGCGGTAAAAATGGAACGGGTCTACACTATACCTCTAAGAGAAGTTAAAAAAACTCCGAAATCGAAACGTGCGCCAAAGGCGATTAGATACATTAGGAGATATCTTGAAAAGCATGCAAAAAGTGACAAGATCATATTGGATAACTCAGTAAATGAAAAGGTCTGGGAGAGGGGCATTAAGAACATGCCATCTAAAATAAAAGTGAAAGTGGAGACCGTAGAAGACGATATAATATTAGTCACCTTAGCAGAGTAGGGATTGGATGATAGAGAGGGTGAACTATGGTGGAAATCCTAATCTAGGCGTCTTCATGAGGGCAAATGACAGAATCGCTTTAGCCCCTGAAGGATGCTCTGATAGATTTTTATCTATGCTGGAAAGATCTCTTCAGGTCAAGATCTTCAAAAGCCAAATAAGCGGCACCTCGCTTATAGGGGCCATGATAGCGATGAATAACAAAGGCATTGTGCTTCCAAAAAATGCCTACAGAGAAGAGATCGAGGCATTAAAAACCTTAGATATGAACATCGAGGTTTTAGACGACAAGCTTACAGCGTTAGGCAACCTTTTGATGATCAATGACTTTGGAGGGATAATCAACCCAAAATTTACAAAAAAAAGCAAAAGAAAGATAGAGGATGCGTTGGATATTGAGGTTGAATCGACCATGATCGCCGATTTCAGGACGGTGGGGGCAATAGGAATTGCCACGAATAAAGGTGCTGTAATCCATCCAATGGTGTCTGAAGAGGATGTTGAGCTGGTAGAGGGCCTCCTCAAGGTTTATGTGGATGTTGGCACAATAAACAGAGGGGTGGGATTTGTCAGGACCGGCATTGTCGCAAATTGCAATGGAGCTGTAATGGGGCAACTGACAACAGGTCCAGAAATCTCCAGAATAGAGGATGTACTCGGTTTTTTGTGATAAAGTTAAATCGTATTTCAATCAAGGAGGAATATCATGGAAACAAAAGTATTTCGAATAACTGGTAAATTCCGGATGGGTGAGAACATGCAGCCTTTCACCAAAGAGTATCAAGCAATCTCCAAGGAGAACGTAATTGAGAAGATCTATGCAGACCTGGGTAGCAAGCATAAGGTAAAGAGGGGCAAAATAAAGATAAAAGAGGTAAAGGAAATAAAACCGGAAGAAGCTGAGGATGTAGTTATCCGAGCAATGATGGGGGTGGAGTAGATTGGAAGATAAAATGGAGACCCTTCAAGAATTCGAACTTCAAAAAGCACAGATAAAGACTCTGACAGAGAATCTTGAGTTAATGGAAGTCTCCATCAATGAACTTCAGAATGTCAAGGAGGGTTTGAATGCCCTAAAAGATGCCAAAGAAGGGAGTGAGATCTTGGTGCCCATGGGTGCAGATTCCTTTGTAACTGCGGAGGTTAAGGACACAAAAAATGTCATTATAGGTCTTGGCGCGGGAATAGCTGCAAAGAAGAGTATTGACGAGGCGACGAAGGACATAGAGGGGAGAATAATGGGGTTGGAGGAGATCAAAAAGAAGAGCACTGACAAGCTTGAGCAAGCTGCAAAAAAGTACGAAGAAATTGCGCCTCGTGTTCAGGAGATCGTAGAAAACATGCAAAAAGAGGGCTAGTTGTGTTCTCCTCACTTAGGGAGAAGCTCTTAAAGATTAGGGGACAGATAGAGAACAAGAGTGTTGAAAAAGAGAGGGTAAAACCCACTGCAAAGGAGAAGGTTAAAGCTGCATTTAAAGGAGAGATCATACTAGACGAGAAGAAATTGGATGAGCTTTTCGAGGATTTTGAGGTTGCGCTCCTTGAAGGGGATGTCGCACTGGAAGTTTCTGAGAGGATCATTGATGATTTAAAGAAGAGCCTATTCGGGAGGAAGTTTAAAAAGAGCGAAGATCTTAACGACGCAGTAGAAGGCGCTTTGAAATCATCGCTAAAAAACATTTTGATACCTAAAGAAAAGCTGCTCGTTGACCTGGTAAAAAAGAAGAGATCAAAGCCGTATGTGATTGTCTTTGTAGGGGTAAATGGCACAGGGAAAACAACGACAATTGCAAAGTTTGTAAAATATCTTGAAAAGCATGGCTTCAGTAGCGTGCTGGCCGCAAGCGATACCTATAGAGCAGGTGCCATTGAGCAATTGGAGATACATGCCGAGAAACTTGGGGTAAGGATGATAAAACACGAGAAGGGCGCTGACCCAGCGGCTGTCGCCTTTGATGCCATCAAGCATGCGGAAGCCAAAGGAAAGGATTGTGTTTTGATAGATACAGCTGGTAGGATGGAGACCAATGTTAACCTTCTTGAGGAGATGAAGAAAGTTGTAAGGGTCTCCAACCCCGACCTCGTATTATTTGTGGGGGATGCTCTAACTGGAAATTCTGCTATAGACCAAGCTAAAAAGTTCGACTCTTCGGTAGATATAGACGGCGTTATTCTAACAAAGGCCGACGCCGATGCCAAGGGGGGCAGTGCAATATCAATATCTTATATAATAAAAAAACCGATATTTTTCCTGGGCACAGGACAAGAATATGAAGACTTAATAGAGTTCAACCCTGAGCAGTTCATCGATGATCTGTTGAGTGCCTGATTTCAGAAAAAAAGATTTAACCTAAAATGCTACAATAATGGTGATATTATGAGGCAAATCGAAATGTCTGAGGAAACCTTTAGAAAGCTTATAGAACTCAAAAATCACTGGACATTCCAGCACCGCAAGGTAACAAATAAGGATGTAATAAACTCAATTGAAAAGGCCAAGATGGATATTTACGGCTATAATAGCACAACTCCTTTAAAAGATTTGGAAAAAATCGCTAATTCTAAGACCAAAGAGGAACTCCAGGCCGAGATGGAGAGGTTTGCAGGGTTTTTAAAAGAACTACTTACTTCTGGCTACGATTTTGAGCCGGAGTATACGATAGATGAGCACATAAAAAAGATGATAGGGGTCATAAATGAAGGCGAAGATATATTGACGCCCATTTTCTGATCTTTTGGTTGTTATCCATAAATTGACAACTATTTTTGATTACCGGCTCCGGCATTGGGACAAAATTAGGGAGGCTTCACTCTTACAGTGAATATGTTGTGCAG
>JBHICB010000025.1:0-12713 GCA_046759365.1 Hydrothermarchaeales archaeon (SeqCode) | reverse complement strand
AAAAGGGTTGGATTCTCACATTGAAGGAGGGATACCGAAAGGTAGCGTCTCTATAATATCTGGGACCCCAGGCAGTATGAAATCATCTCTGACATACAGCATATTATACAACAATAAGGACCTAAACAGCATTTATATCACCTTGGAGCAGAGTATAGACAGTTTGAAACAACAGATGACGAAGTTGAATATGGGGGAGGATAGGAAGAACATAATTATTGCAGACTTCGATTCCATTGAAGAGAAACTCAAACAGGAGATTGACGACCCGAAATTCCGGCATGATTGGATCAAGAGGATAAAAGGATATGTAAAGGCCATCGGAAAGGATAAGGGATACGACCTTTTGGTTATAGATTCTCTGGATGCGCTGTATTCCCTGGTCTCCATCAAAGACCCAAGGCGTGAGATCTACTATCTCTTCAAAGAATTAAGGGAGGAAGGTGTTACAAGCTTCTTTATCTCTGAGATGAGTCTAGATGAACACAAATTCAGCCGTTTCGGTGTTGAAGAGTTTTTGGCCGACGGAATAATACATCTTGATTTCCAAAAAAGGGGCGATATCTTAAGCACATTGGAGCGTTATATCGGCGTAGTAAAGATGAGATCCACAAACCACGACACCCAATATTTCCCTATGCTCTATACTGGCAAGGGGTTTACCGTAATCCCCAGAGAAGATCTGGTTTTGGAGTAACCAATCACCTTTTTTTCGTATCTTCCCTCCTCTTTACTGAAACCAGAGAGGGGAATCGTTTTTTGAACTCCTCCGGCAGTTTAATGGTTTTGTCTTCAACAAAAGAGCCCTTCATGAGATCTATATAATCTTTTTTTATGAAGAAATTTTGGACACTTTTGCCCTTCACAAGCAAGAAACTTGCCTTTGCCTCCGTAAATCTGTCTGCAACATAATACCTGTAGTATGTCATCGCGTCGTGGTCAGATGTGGCGTGTCCGGTTATTATAGTCATTGGCCTCTCACCAAAGCATGTTGATATATCCTCTATAACCACCCTTCCCAGACCACTCGGGAGGATGAATATGTCTCCTTTTTCATTGTAGTACTCCTCTAAAGCAGCGAGATATTCTTTTTCAACGTCAAAGTTGGACTCCATGTCCTCTGGCTCTAATAGGACAACGAACTTCGTCGGATAGCCGAGATTGGTCCACTCTATTTCCGCAGTATACCCCTGGATCATGCCCCTCTTCTCAAGGTCTTTCCTGTAGTAAGAAGCTGAATTGGCACTCTTCAACCCCAGGATCTCCATTAGTTCCAAGTCAGTGATCCTGCCATTCCTCATAATAGTCGTTAGCGTAATCGATTTCTTCTCGTTCAAAATGGGCGATATATCTGTATACTCTTCATTTGCCAATCAAATCCACCAAAATTAAATTGTATATTAATCATATAAAGTTTTCGAAAAATGAGAATATTCTTCAAAATATTATTGCCTTATATTTTCCAAATAGTAAATAATTATTCTCTTAAGATCTGGAATCGCTATGATAAAATCAAACTTTCGAGTCGGTTAAACATACTTACAGTTCAAGATAGTATTTTACCCATATAAGGGCCGACTCTAAAATAGCCGAATTTCTTATAATACTCTCTGACCCCTATGGCGCTTGTGATCAGGAGATTACTTTTGCCATTTTTTATTGAAATTTCCTCTGCTTTTTGAATAAGTTTAGCGCCGAGTCCTTTGTGTTGTTCTGCATCATCCAACACGGTTCCTATCGGGGTTGCTTGACCCAAAATCCTTAGCTCTCGGATGATGGAACTATTTGATGTAACCTCTTCTCTATGGGCCTTTTTTGATGGAAATCTCAGCTTCAAATACCCTATAAGTGCTTTGTTTCCTGTATCTTCAATGGAGACAAAATGCTCGATGCCTTCAGAGGATCTGTATTTTTCAACGAGGATCTCCAGATTGTCGAAATCAGCTTCTATCCCATCCTTGTAGCTGAGGTGTCCTATATCCCTGCATCTAATGCAACTGCAGGTGAGTCCTTCGTCTTTTAGCTTTTTATATACCAGCTCTCCGAGGTTGCTCTTCTTTACCCCAGCCTCGATAAGATGGCTTGGTATGTCTCGTTGAATCCGCATCGTTCTTACCCACTTTGGCATCATCTTTTTGATTTCAACTATCAATTCAATGGCTTCTTCGTCTGTATATGGTGTAAAATCCCCGTTTTTCCAAAGCTTGTAAAGTCCAGTCCCTTTTATAACCAAAGTCGGGTAGAGCTTTATTACATCAGGCATAAACCCCCCATCATTGAAGATTGATTTAAAGACCTCTAAATCCCCCTCAAAATCTGTAAAAAGGCCAGGCATCATATGATAACCGACCTTTAACCCCGAGTCCTTCAGAATACGTGTCGCTTCCTCTACGTCTTTTATGGTGTGGCCGCGTTCTATTTTTTCATAGATAGAGTCGCTTAGCGTCTGAACTCCGAGCTCTACCCTCGTGACACCGAAATCTAGCATCTCATCTACGTGCCCTTCTTTGGCCCAATCAGGCCTAGTCTCGAAGGTTATCCCCACGTTTCTGACTTTAGCTGTTTCGTTGATTCTTTGGGCTTCCTCCAAATCTTTGGATTTGTCCATTTCATCTAAAAAACCGTTCATCGCATCCAGACAGCGTCGGACAAACCTATCCTTGTACTCAAAAGGCTGTGAATTGAAGGTACCTCCCATGACTATAAGTTCTACTTTATCTAGGGGATGGCCGACCTTTTTCAGCTGGTTTAGCCTATCATGGACTTGCATGTAAGGATCATAGCCTGCTCTCTTGGCACGGAGTGTTGCAGGTTCTCTACCTGTATAGCTCTGGGGTGAATCCTCCCCTACTGGACAGTATGTGCAACGGCCATGAGGGCATGGGAAGGGCCTCGACATCACAGCCACGGTGGCGATCCCGGAGATAGTCCTAACCGGCTTTTTCCTAAGCAACGGTTCAAGGATCGATCTCTCCTCTGCGGTCACCAGTTCCAATATCTCGGCATTTGTCGGGATCTTTTTCAAGCGGAGTTCTCGGGACACCCTTCTCTTGATATTATTTACCTCTTTTCTATCCTTGACATTTTCTTTAAGAAGCGTTTCTTTGATCTTTAAGGCAGCATCCATGTACCATCTCAACCCCTAAATTGCATTTTCTTTTCTTTGGCAGAATCTTCTCTTACTAAAAAGTTTTTTATAAGTAATGTAAGTTATAATTGATATAACCAGACTGTAAGGAGATATAAGATTGGTTAATGGAATCGCTTTATACGTATTTGTGGATATTTTTTTGGTGATCATCGCAGCCTACTTTGGTTTGCAGGCAGTGAAGATATGGAAAAAATCCCCTTCTGAGGACATTTTCAAACTTATGGTTGAAAGACCAGAAAACCGGATGAGGCTTTTTTATTCGTCCCTGTTTTTGGGTGTTATGATGGCCACATTGTCTATAGTTCATGCTCTTGGATACATAATGGAAATCGATGTAGGTTCAGTAGATGGCCCCTCACATCACTTCTTTTCCTATCCATTGTTGTCCTTACCCATTCTTGGTACATCTCCTTGAAAGGTGTTACCGAATAGAATAGAAGTGAGGAACTAGATAGGATAGCTAATTCAACTTTTTAAACGTTAAACTTATTAATCCATCCGTTGAAATATAGGGTCAGGTGTTATAATGAAGAAGGTTTATGTCAAGGATATAATGCACAAGATCACAGTAGTTGATGCAGATATTATGATCTCAAACGCTGCCAAGTTAATGGCAGACAAAAACATAGGCTCTCTAATGGTAAAAGAGGAAGGATCCATAGACGGCATACTCACAGAAAGAGACATTTTGAAAAAAGTAGTAGGTAAGGATCTCGATCCAAGGACAACCAAGGTCTCAGAAGTAATGACTCTTCATCCTTTGATAATAGACGCAAAAGCAACCCTAGAGGATGCAGCTGAGATCTTCAATAACGTCCATATCAGGAGACTTCCGGTCATTCAGAAGGGGGAAATAATAGGCATAGTAACCTCCAGGGATGTAGCAAAGACAATAGGCAAATAAGAGTGGGAGGGTGGTTTAAAGATGAAGGAAATACTCGTAAAGGATATAATGCACAAGATCACGGTAGTTGGTGCAAATACTACGATCTCTGATGTCACGAAGTTGATGGCCAAAAAGAACATAGGCTCTGTACTAGTGAGGAAGTCAGGAGACATAATAGGCATTCTCACCGAGAGGGATATCCTAAAGAAAGGTGTTGCTATGGGATTGGATATAAAACATACACCGGTAAGCGAGATCATGGTGAAACATCCCTATATAATAGATTCTGAAGCAACTGTCCATGATGCGAGTCATGCTTTATCCAAATACAAGATAAGGAGGTTGCCAGTGATAGAGAGGGGGAAGATCATAGGAATGGCAACATCTCGTAACGTGGCTCAAAGCTTGAAGTACTCCTTCTTCAAGAAGAGACATCACCACAAGACGCGTTAAGAAAAAATAGGTAGGTTAAGATTTGCTTGACTTATCTTTATGTCATAAGTCCGATTTTAAAAGGAACACTAATTCTTCAACCACCATCTCAATAAAAGTTTTTTTAGTTTGAGTTTGAAGGTTGGATAATCCATATATACCGAAAAATAAGGCGTTGGAAGACTTTTATTGATGGGATTATTACTTATCGTGGAAAATGATACTGAACACAAGTATTTTTCTATGATTAAAAAGGAGGAAATGGAGGTATGCAGAAAAAAAATCCAGGTATCTTCTGGAGGTATTTGTGTAATAGACTTTTGAGGGTAGGATTAGTCGGCATTTTGCTTGTTGTCGTGTTGGTAGGAGGATGCATTGCTGAAAATAAGATGATTGAAAAGAAAACACCCACACCGACAGTAACCCAAGCACCTACTACGATGCCCCCTTCTCCTGAAATAAAAACGTTAGAAGTTGAACCGGTTATAGAATATTATCCACTAGGAGGCTATACCGAAAAAAAGAGGGAAGCATTATATATCTTTTCAGGAGGTCCTGTTGCTGTATCAACTGCAGTAGAGCAAAAAGTTGCAGAAATGGGGGATGTCAAGAGGATTTTTGGTGAGACCCGAGTAGAGACTGCCGTAGCCCTTGCAGAAGAGGCATATCCCAACAAGAACAATGTCAGAGTTATTGTAATTACAGACTATGAGAACCCGAAGATAGACGCAGTCTTGATGTCTTATGTTTTGGATGCTCCGCTTTTGTACGTGAAATCGGACAGTCTTTCGCCTTAGTTAAAGAGTATATCACAGATCACAAAGAAACGATATTCGGGCCTACAAAGATTGTGCTAATGGGTGTGGATCCAAAGGTTGCAAAGGAAATAGATGAACTTCTGGGCTAATACTTCTTCTAATATATCCTACGCCTAGTTAATAACCCAAAAGAAGGTTAATTTACATAAAAAATACCTCTGTTTAGTAGCGTGAAATCCAAAGGCGACTGAGGAGGGACGAATAAATAGTGAGGTGAAAGATATGGCGTTGAGTGTAGGAAGAGTATGCGTAAAGCTGGCTGGGAGGGAGGCAGGCAAGAAATGTGTTATAGTGGATAGGGTGGACAAGAATTTCGTCTTGATAGCAGGGACTAAAGTAAAGAGGAGGAGATGCAATATAGGGCATCTGGATCCCACCGATGTAAAGCTGGACATAAAAAAGGGTGTCTCTGACGCAGACTTGAAAAAGGCATTAAAAAAGGCGAAGATCTCATTAGAGGAATAATTGATGGGCAAGAAGCCATCCAAGGTTAAAAGAAGGCTTGTCGTCAAGAGTAAAAGTACTCCAGATCCTAAGTTCGGCAAAAGGCCTGAGAAGAGAAGCATTGAAGAGCACATAAAATACGGCATAATCAACCTCGACAAGCCTCAGGGTCCGACCTCCCACGAAGTCGTAGCCTGGGTTAAAAAAGTCTTGGACATAAAGAGGGCAGGGCATGGGGGCACATTGGATCCAAAGGTGAGTGGGGTATTGCCTGTCGCTTTAGAAGAGTCTACCAAGATATTACAGGCACTTTTGACTGCCACTAAGGAGTATGTCTGTATAATGCGGCTCCATGATGAAGTCGGCCTTGAGAAAGTAAGGGAGGTATCAAAGGAATTTGTAGGGGAGATCATTCAGATGCCGCCTGTAAGGTCTGCTGTAAAAAGAGAACTTAGGAAAAGGAAGGTGTATTATATTAATATATTTGAGAAGGAGGGAAGAAATGTGCTTTTTAAGGTCGGCTGCGAGGGTGGTACATATATAAGGAAGCTCTGCCACGACATGGGAGTTGTCCTCGGTTGTGGGGCGCATATGATAGAGCTAAGAAGGACTGTGAGTGGATCGTTTAGAGAGGATGATTTAGTAAACTTGCACGATGTTACTGACGCCTACCACATCTGGAAAGAGAACCGAGTAGAGGCGTTATTAAGAGAAGCGATAATGCCAGTAGAAAAGGCGGTGGATCATTTACAAAAAATACTGGTCCATGACAGCGCAGTTGGTGCGATCTGTCACGGCGCTGATCTCGCTATTCCCGGCATAAGCAAACTCGATTCAAGGATAGAGAAGGAAGATCAGCTGGCCATATTCACGCTCAAAGATGAATTGATTGCAATTGGAAGAGCAACAATGGACACAAAAGATATGCTCATTAATGATAAGGGCATTGCGGTGAAGACCAGTAGGGTCATAATGAAACCTGATGTTTATCCAAAGATGTGGAAGACGGATACGAAGACCATTGCTAGTTAGCCGGGGTAGCCAAGCCCGGACTACGGCGCCGGTCTTGAGAACCGGTTTTCCTTCGGAAATCATGGGTTCAAATCCCATCCCCGGCGCCATTTATGGTAAAGCATTGGTGAAAAGTGATGGAAGAAGATTTCAAATACCTTGTAAGGGTCGCAGGAAACGACCTTGATGGAAATAAAAAAGCCATGTACGGAATAACAAAGATAGATGGCATTGGAAACAGGGTGGGCAGGATAGCCTGCGAGCTGGCTGGCATTGACCCTAAAAAGAAGGTAGGGTACTTATCTGATAAAGAGGTAGAGAAACTGGAGAAGGTAGTCGAGAACTTTTCTCAGCAGGGTGTGCCTTCCTGGCTGTTAAATAGGAGGAAAGATTACCACACCGGAAAAGATCTACATCTTATAACCTCCGATCTGATAATGGGATTAAGGGATGACTTGAACCTCTTGAAGAAGATCAGAAGTTACAGGGGGATAAGACACGAGCGCGGCCTGCCTGTCAGAGGGCAGAGGACCAAATCCTGTTTCAGAGGGGGAGCTACTGTTGGTGTAAGCAGGAAGAAAGTAGTGGCTCAAGCAAGGAAAGAAAAGGAGAAGTAGTTATGGGTGATTCTCGTAAGATCGTCAAAAAGTATTCTACACCGCATCATCCTTGGAAGGCTGAAAGGATTGAGGAGGAGAAGGGCCTTCAGAAAGAATTCGGCTTGAAGAATAAAAGAGAGATTTGGAAGACTGAAAGTATGTTGAGGAGGATCAGGAGACAGGCCAGAAAGACACTTGCAGCCAGGACTGAACAAGAAAAGAAAGAAGAGGAGCAGTTGCTCAAAAGACTGATAAGACTCAAGGTTGTGAAAGATGATGCAACGCCAGACGATATCCTGGCTCTTGATACCAAAGATCTGTTAGGGAGGAGGTTGCAGACCTTGGTGTACAAAAGAGGGTTAGCAAACACGATAATGCATGCAAGGCAACTTATAACTCACGGGCATATTTCCATAAAAGGCAGGAAGGTGACTTCTCCTGGACATTTGGTAAGTGCCGAGGAGGAGGACAGCATAGGGCTCTACAATTATACTCCTGGGAAGGCACAGTTGAAGACAAAGATCAAGGGGGAGTCTTAATTGGCCTCTAAGCCGAGGTGGGGGGTTGCGCATATATTCTCCTCTTTTAATAACACCATAATCCACATCACCGATTTGACAGGAGCCGAAACCATAGCCAGGTGGTCTGGAGGCAGGGTAGTAAAGGCAGACAGGGAAGAGGCATCGCCATATGCCGCCATGCAGGCTGCATCGAGGGCTGCCGAAGAGGCCATGGACAAAGGTATAATGGGCGTGCATATAAGGGTCAAAGCGCCAGGGGGACACAGATCTAGAACACCTGGATCCGGGGCACAACCCGCCATCAGGGCACTGGCCAGAGCAGGCATGAAGATCGGGCGCATATCAGAGGTCACACCCATACCCCATGATGGTAGCAAGGCTCCAGGGGGCAGGAGAGGCAGGAGAGTCTAGCTATGGACGTTGAGATAATAAGCAAGAATGGTCAGTCCTTGAGCTTTGTACTTGATGATGTAAATGTTGCAGTTGCCAATGCACTAAGAAGGGCGATGATCTCAAATATTCCAACGTTGGCGATCGACGATGTCCACTTTATTGACAATACTTCCTCCCTTTATGACGAGATAATAGCCCACAGGCTCGGGTTAATACCTATCAAAACTGACCTAGGTCTTTTTAATTTTAGAGATGAGTGCAAATGTAAAGACGGCTGCCCCAGCTGTACTTTAACCTTGAATTTAAAGGCTGAAGGCCCTGGAGTTATTTATTCTCATGAACTGAAGTCTCAAGACAAAAAGATCAAACCCATAAAGGACATACTCATTGTCAAATTGGGTAAAAACCAGAGGTTGGAACTTGAGGCAGATGCGGTTTTGGGGACAGTAAAAGAACATGCAAAGTGGCAACCATGTGTGGCGACATATAAATACTACCCAATAATTGAGATTGCCGGTGAATGTGATGAATGTGAACGATGTGTGGAGGCATGTCCAAGGAATGTCCTTGGCGTAAAAAGGGGCAAGATAAAAGTCATCAGCGAGAGAGATTGCATTCTGTGCAACAGTTGTGCAGAAGTCTGCGAAAAGAACGCCATAAGCATTAGAGGCGATGACAGAAGGTTTATATTCCGGATAGAGGGTAACGGGGCCCTCGAACCTGAGCAGATATTTACAAAAGCTTGTGATGTCCTAGAAGCAAAATCTAAAGAACTCAAGAAGTTACTTTAAGATTTAGGCTATGAAATTCCTGCTCTTTATACGCGGGGGTAGCCAAGTCTGGCCAAAGGCGCAAGGTTGAGGGCCTTGTCTCGTAGGAGTCCGTGGGTTCAAATCCCATCCCCCGCACTAATTTTACGATGTTTTTTTTTACAAAATCCCCTATTATGTCATCCATTTCTTTGAAAACACATATAAATGTTATTTTTTATCAATGTAAATATACCTTTACATAATGGAAAACTTTATATACTAGATGACAAATATAGTATACATAATGCCCGTATCTGATAAGATACAACGCACCAACAGAACCAAGCAGGGGTGGCCTCCTACTCCTTTTTGCCTTCACCCCTGCTCTCCTCCACCCTACCACAGATGGTTTTTATCATGAAGAACAATTTGAAGATACAGCGGGCCATTAAAGACATGACCCAGGAGGATTTAGCTAAAAGGGTGGGCGTGACTAGACAAACTATAAATGCCATAGAGAAGGGTAAATACAATCCATCGTTGGACCTAGCTTTTAAGCTTGCATGGTTATTTGACATGAAGATTGAGGAGCTGTTTTTCTATGGAGGTGATGAAGATGAATAAGCTTACTAAGATAAAGCTTTTAGTTTTTTCCGGGATACTCCTCATAGCTGGGGTTTCATATATTTTTCATTTATTGCCTTACAAGGCCATATGGCTTTGGCCCCCGATCTTTGTCTTTGTAGACTACTGGATGGACAGTTATGCAAAGAAGAAGGGAATGATCCTCTCAGACGAGATGACCGAGCTGACCACCGGAAAATCTGCGTGGTTGACATTCCAGGCGACAATTGCCATAATATTTCTAACAATAGTCTACTATGATAGTCGCCGCACCGGTATAGACCCTCGCTACTTACTAGCATACGTAGCCGGATTCATGGGAATCACATTTTTCGTTGTCAACATATACTACAACATCCAACACGGGCGGTGGGAGTAAGGGAAGTCGCGGACGCTAAGATAAGAGGAAGCCCGGTTATACAAATTTTTTTGAGAAAACTTCATATGGCTTTTTATTTTAGTCTTTCCCCTACAAACAAATTCTCTTTGATATTGCCAATTCCCATTTAGAATCGAACCTTAGTTCGGCTTCAGTTTATTGACACTTTCTTCTACTTAGTTTCAAGGATGTTAAACCGGGATCATTTATTGGTAGGAGAATGAATCTCGGAGTACATGTTTCCATTTCAGGTTCGATTGACATGGCCTTTGACAGGGCCGAAGAAAAGGGGTGCGATACTTTCCAAATCTTTACTAGAAATCCGAGAGGTTGGGTGTTCAAAGACATATCTTACGAGGCTAAAAAGAGATTTTTGAAAAAATCAAAGGAGGCACACATCGCTCCAGTCATTGACCACATGCCGTATTTACCAAATTTGGCTTCTCCTAAAGACGATATTTATGAAAAGTCGATATCAAGCCTTTGTGCAGAACTAAGAAGATGCAAACAATTGGAAATCCCTTATCTGATCACACATCTTGGGAGCCATCTTGGAGAAGGCAAGGATAAAGGATTTAAAAGGATAGTAAAGGGGATAAATTTTGCACTTAATGAGGTAGAGAATGATGTAATGCTCCTTCTTGAGAACACTGCAGGCACAAGAAACAGTATGGGCACATATCTTGAGGACATACGGCACATCATAGAAAGTATTGACGAACAGGCCAGAATGGGAGTGTGTTTTGACACCTCACATGCATTTGCTGCAGGCTATGATTTGAGAACTGAAACTGCTGTAGATGAAACGATGGCCGATTTTGACGATGTAATCGGATTCAAAAGATTGAAGATAGTGCATATCAACGACTCCCGGGGTGACCTGTGTTCCTGTGTTGACAGGCACGAACACATAGGTATGGGATTTATCGGGGAGGAGGGTTTTAAAGCGATTTTGAAACACAAAAGGATAAAAAAGCTTCCATTGATACTTGAAACCCCCGTAGATGAACGCAGAGACGATTACGGCAACATGGCCAAGGTTAGAGAGTTGGCATCATGAAGAAGATAGGTTTTTTAATCAATCCAATAGCGGGAATGGGGGGGAGGGTAGGATTGAAAGGGACAGATGGAGAGGAGATCTTAAAAGAGGCTGTGAAAAGGGGTGCAGAGCCCATCTCAAAGATAAGGGCTAAAGAAGCCCTTGAAGGATTAACTGAATACCAATTTGAAATTCTTACAAGCGGAGGAAAAATGGGCGAATCCGTGCTACAGGAAATAGGATTTTTAAATTTTCTGGTGGTTTATTCACCTTCAGATATAACCACTGCCCAAGACACCATCGACGCTTGTAGGGATTTTTTGCAAAATGATGTGGATCTCATACTGTTCTGCGGTGGGGATGGCACAGCCAGGGACATTTACGGCGTTATAGGCAAAAAGAGGCCGATCTTGGGTATACCTGCAGGAGTAAAGATGCATTCTTCTGTCTTTGCTATAACACCAAAGGCTGCATCCAAGATCGTCATTGATTTTCTTGAAGGCAAAAGCATAATGGGAGAAGGAGAGGTTGTGGACACTGATGAAGATAAATACAGGAAAGGGGAGCTGGATGTCAGACTTTACGGCTATGCCTTGACACCTAAAGCACCGGCTCTACTTCAGAGCAGCAAGTCCGCCTTTTATGGGATAACAGAGGAAAAGGCCAAAGAGGCCATCGCCAGTTTTGCGGCCGAATTCATGCGCGACGGCTCACTTTACATCTTGGGGCCAGGCTCTACTGTAATGAAGATATCAGATCTTATGGGCATTGAAAAATCTCTTTTGGGGGTGGATCTTGTAAAAGACGGAAAACTTTTATGCAAGGATGCTGGAGAACAGGAGATCCTAAAAATCCTTGAAAAAGAAGGGAAAGCCAAGATCTTGGTAAGTCCTATTGGCGCACAGGGGTTCGTTTTTGGGAGGGGAAACCAGCAGATAAGCGCAGAGGTTATAAAAAAGGTTGGAGTGGAAAATATCATAATCTTGGCAACTCCTCAGAAACTGGAGCAGACGCCTGTCCTTCTTGTGGATACTGGAGATTCAAATTTGGATGCTCAATTAAGCGGTGAAAGGCAGGTGATAGCTGGATATCGCCTTGCCCAGAGGAGGAAGATAGAGCACTTTGAGTGACAAGTTTCCAGACCACAAATCTTTTTATTGGCCTTTATACAATCTGACTCACCTCTGAGAGTGCAAAAATGAGTTCTAAAGATGATCCCGCCAAAGAAGAGAAAGTTGAGGATAAAGCCGAGGAAGCGGTGGAAGATGAGAAAAAAACCAAACTCAGGTTTGGTACGGGACGAAGGAATCTCTGGGAGGCTATTTTGAGTCAGTGAAAATAACTTCTATACAAATCCATAGTTCCTATGTTGCTAGAAAACCCCTTTTGAGGCAGTTAGAATTAAATATGACTTTGGTTTTCTTTTAACTGCTATTGTTGTCTAATGGTTTGAGGTGGTTGTGAATGGTTGATACGAAGATTTTGTTGGACGAAGATGAGATCCCGAAGAGATGGTATAATATCCAGGCCGATCTTCCAAGGCCTTTGGACCCTATTATGCACCCGGGCACCGGGGAGCCGATAGGGCCTGATGATCTGGCGCCTCTTTTCCCTATGGGGCTTATTATGCAGGAGGTAAGTCAGGACAGATGGATCGATATCCC
>JBHICB010000024.1:0-12841 GCA_046759365.1 Hydrothermarchaeales archaeon (SeqCode) | reverse complement strand
GTGTCAACTCAACTTTTTTAAGCCAAGGTATTTAAAACATGCTCCTTTCCGTCGTTTAGGAAATCCTTCCCTTGGAGTTTCATGGTCCCCATAACACTCATGATGACATCCCTGCTTTCAGCTCCTTTATAGGTTCTATGGCATCCCGAGATCTTCCTCTGGACAACACAAGGTCTTATGGCGCGCTCAGCAACATTGTTAGTAGGCTCAAGCCCCGGAACCAAGATGAAGGTGAACATCTCATGCCGGTACTTTAAGCAACGTTTGGCCAGTCGCTTCACATCTTCGTGCATATAGTCCTTTTTTGCAAACTTCTTCAATCTCTTCACAAACCGTCGATAGATCTTCTTCCTTTCCCTCACTGTACTTAGATCCTTTTCGGCCTCTTTGGCATCGTGAAATATCCCTCTGAGCCCCTCGTGGAACTCTATCGATCCGGGCGGTTTTTTCTTCTTCTCTGCCAGCTCTCTGGCATCCTTTATCAGATGGGACCAGCATTTCTGCTTTGTCCCCGGTGCACCGTCGAAGGACGGGTAGAAGTCCTGCACCGTTACCCCCTCATAATCTTCTCCAAGGATTTCGATCACCACCTTTTTGCCCCGGTTCTTGCTGGTATGGTAGAGGACGGCCTCCTTGTTTATGAAGACCCATAGCCACCGGTTTTTGCCATCTACTCTCTGACCTGTGTCGTCATAGTGGCAATTTTCCAGCTCTCTCATCCTGTGTTTTATTTGCTCGTATTCTGGCCCGAAGATCTCTGCAGCCAATTTAATGTAGTTTATCAGCGTGCCTTCTGAGACTCCTGCCTGATAGGTGTCGTTGAGGAGCTGAACTATCTTGTTGTATGGGAGATTCAGGACAAAACGTAGATAGGTGATGTAGAGGAGGAACTGGATGCCAAAATGTCTGTTGCCAATCGTTTCTGGCACTTCAGGATAGACGACCTTCTTACAGGCTGGGCAGTAGCCCTGCTTGATCACATATTCTGTGACAAAGAGCGGGACTGGGACTATGTCCTCCATATATCTGAGTCTGGGTTCCTCAAGCTCGCTTATCTCTCCGCCGCAGTCAGGGCAGGACTCATATCTTAGAACCACGGTCTTGTCCACCCTCTCAGGTCTTCTGCGTGAAGTGCCCTCATGGCCCTGGGGAGGACCGCGTTTCTTGGGCTTGGGCGTGGAACCTTCCTCAGGATTCTTTCCCATATCTTTCTTTGAAGGCTTAATGCCGTAGATTGTTAAACGGAGCTTCTGGTTGTCCTCTTTAAGTTTCTGGTTTTCTTCCCTGATGTGTTGATTTTCCTCTTCCAGTTTTTCGATGCGTTTAAGGGCCTTTGCAAGATCTTGTTTCAACGCTGTTTTTTCGTCTTTGAACTTCCGATTCTCATCTTCCAAGCGCTTAATCCTTGATTTTAGACCCATAAATTACTGCGCGGCGTCGGTGGTATTATAAACCCAGAGCGAGAGCGCCGGAAAAGTTATAAAACTTGAGTAGACACTTTTTTTCTTATTTTCAGGCATTTAAGAGCCTTTGATCTTGGAGAGATCTTTATAGATTACAAAAAAGTAAATAGTAATGTAGGGGAAGAAGATAAGGTCAAGCAGTATACTGCCAAAATAGGGTATGGAGCGGAGCACAATAGCAATGACAAACCATATGATTGTAAAAATCAAAAACCTCGAAAAGACCTCAAAAGAATAGCCCTCCACAAGCTCCTTGCTCCTTGTAAACGCTTTAAGATATCTTTTTTCTTCAAATACCATCACATACTCAAAAAGGCTCAACCACACAGCCAGAAGTATCCCCGGGATAATGAGGATTATCAATCCAACTGCAACAGATATCCCATATGCAACTGACAGTATCGTGTAGGGGATAAGTAACCTCAAACCCTCTTTAAAAGACTTTGAAATTATCCCCGGTTCTTCCAGGTTTTCCAAGGCTACGACAAGGGCAATATTAACCCAAAAAGCTGTAAATAAAAAGACAGCTCTTAAAAGGATACTGGTGGAGATATCGATTAAAAAAGCCATGGCCGCATATAAAGCCGAAATCGATAACAGGGGCTTCCAGTGCCTTTGGAACATCATGTTGGTCTTAAAGAAAAGATCCCCTACTGGAAGCATTGCCGTTTTATCATTTGTCTCCATTTCTATCTTGCCTTTTGGTTTGTATGGGCGTTGATGATAAATCTTTGCTAATGCCGAGGAGTCTTGCGCCTAAAGTCGCTTCAAATCGTTAGTTTGGGTGCAAGGCCTTTATATTCTCCATTTACAATCTAATTTATGAATGAAAAGCTGAAATTCCTTCTTACAGTAGCAACTATAACAATATTAGTGCTTTATACTCTGCCGCTCATTCCTGGATTTTTGAAACCTGTTCAGCCTGATGATATTGTTGGATTTCAAATAGGTTTTATTTTGGTTTTTCTGATAGCTGATCTGATTTTGATAGGCATTCCTGCATGGATACACAGATATTATGTGAATGATTACAGTAAAATTAAGAACGTCAAGTTCTTTGCTTTGTTTGGGGGAATAACAGGCGCAATCTTGGGTGAAGTTCTTGTAACAATGAATCCTGCTAATTTGATACTTATAATCCCGTATACAATTCTGATGTTCATCTACGTTCAGTTCTACAAAAGATATGACTGGTGGAAGGTTGCTTTGACTACATACTTGGGTGGTATATTTGTAGAGAATATCATAAACAGATCGCCTATACAGCTTCCAACATTGGTCTGGATAGCTTTCTTCACTTATCCATATTTTGTTACAAAAATCTGGGAAAATAGGGACAAGATGAGTATTTATAAAATAAGTAAGGATTTGAAGGGAACTTTAATTGCCTCAGTTGTATTGACGGGTTTAGTAGCTAGCAAAAGTGGAGGACCTTTAGTATTGTGGGTTGCTGCTTTACCCTTTTTAATTACTATTTTATACAGGCATTCTACGAAAAGAAAGCCTTTTGAAAAAATAGATACAATTCAAATAATCAAAGATTTGAAATGGACTTTTCTTGCTTCTATTATACTCGCAGCTATGGCAGCATATCTGACTAGAAACAACACATCACCGCCTTTAATAGTCTTTGGTGCTTTGCTCCCGTTTTTGGTTAGAATTGTTAGGAGGAAGTAAGCCTTGCACCTAAAGTCGCAATTCTGCACTTAAAGCCATCAAAAAACAAGACTTTAGATGCAAAACCATGCCGAGGAAAAGATTTATATATGGGTGTATTCTCTAAAATGGTGAACAATAATATACTTTGATGAACATAAATATACATTTTCTAGTGGTAAAATGAACTTCGACCAGATCTTAAAAGACTGCAAAATGAGGTTTAAAGGTTTTGACAAAAAAGTAGAGGTAAAAAGGAAGCCAAAAAGCCTTGAAGATGCCATCATTAAAAAAAAGGACGGCGGGTTAAAGCCTGTGATAACAGAGATAAAGCCTGCCTCACCAAGTGGAGTGATAAAAAAAGTAGATGACCCTAAAAAGATAGCCGAAGAAATGATAAACGGCGGGGCCTGCGCCCTTTCTGTCTTAACCGAGGAGAAGTTTTTCAACGGGAGTTTGAAAAATCTCAAAGAAGTCTCCTCAATATCCCCTATCCCGGTTTTAAGAAAGGATTTCATCTTCGATAAAAACCAGGTGGACCAATCCTACTACTACGGTGCGGATTCCCTGCTTTTGATAGCCAGTTTCTTCAAAGAGGATAAGTTAAAAGTCCTTATAGATAAAACCAGGGACTTCGGGATGGAGCCTTTAGTTGAGATCCACTCTCTTGAAGATTATAAAACCGCTAAAAGAGCAGGAGCCCGAATCTATGCAATAAACAACCGGGACAAAGACACAATGCAAATAGACCTTAAAAGGAGCAAGATCTTCCCCAAGCACATGGAGGGAACCACCGTAAGCGCTTCAGGGATATCCACCCTTGATGACCTAAATTTTGTATTAGGCTACTGCGATGCCGCCCTTGTAGGCACCTCGGTTATGACCACTGATGACATAGAAGGAAAAGTGAGGGGGTTTGTGTATGGTAAATGAACTGAAACTCGAGGACATCTACAAGGCTGCACGAGGCATTGGTTACCCCTGCATTATACCTACAGTAAAAATAATGAAGGCCGGAATCGATCCTACCAGCCTCTACGCCAATATCAGAAAAGACGCAAAGCATTCCTTCCTTCTAGAATCTGCCGAGATAGGAGAAAAGATCGCAAGATACTCCTTTTTAGGCTACAACCCTCTAAAGGTCATAAAACTAAAAGACAAGAGTCTTTTTATAAACGGTGCAAAAAAGAGATTTAAAGGCAGTCCGTTGGACCCTTTAAGAGATCTTCTTTCAGGTTACAAAATCTACAAGGACAAGATGCCCAAGTTTTCCGGCGGACTTCTTGGCTATTTTTCCTATGACATTGTAAGGTACTTTGAGGACATCGGTGACGCATGTCCTGATAAATTAAAACATAACGACGCCGAATTCATGTTTGTAAAGGATCTTATTGTTTTTGACCACTGGAGGGACGAGATACTTTTAATTTCCAACCTTTTCCTAGATGAAGAAAAAGAGGTCTATAAGGAGTATGAAAAGGCCCAAAAGGTAATCAAAGAGATGGAAGGTTTTGTAAAATCCACTAAAAAAATCCAGACCAGTTCTACTGGAGAGAAAAAGGTTAAGGTTAAAAGCAACTTTAAAAAAGAAGAATTTAAAGAGGCAGTGCAGAAGGCAAAAGAGTACATCTTTGCAGGTGATATCTTCCAGGTTGTCCTTTCTCAAAGATTTGAATGCCAGATTAAATCAGACCCTTTTGCGGTCTACCAGAAGCTAAAGGAGATCAACCCCTCCCCATATATGTATCTCCTGGAATTTGACTCCCTTAAGATCGTCGGTACTAGCCCTGAGATTCTTGTAAGGGTAGATGACGAAAAGGTGGTGGTAAGACCCATCGCCGGTACAAGGCCAAGGGGTGCGGACATAGTAGAGGATGAAGCCTTAGGAAGAGAGATGGTAAACGACCCGAAAGAGAGAGCCGAGCACGTGATGCTTGTGGACCTCGGGAGAAACGACATAGGGAAGATCTCAGACTTCGGTACTGTAGAAGTGGACGAATTCATGGCCATCGAGAAGTACTCCCATGTCCAGCACATCGTAAGCAATGTCTCGGGAAGACTTCAGGATAAAAAAGATGCTTTCAATGCTTTTGAAGCTACGTTTCCGGCAGGTACAGTCTCAGGCGCTCCGAAGGTCAGGGCCATGGAGATCATCGATGAGCTGGAAAAAAGCAAAAGGGGGATATATGCCGGGACCATAGGCTATTTCTCCTTTAACTTGAATATGGATCTTGCCATAACCATAAGAACAATAGTTTTCCAAGACGGCACGGCATATATCCAGGCAGGGGCAGGGATAGTAGCCGATTCTGTACCAGAAAACGAATATAAGGAGTGTCAAAACAAAGGCAGGGGCATGATTCGGGCAATAGAGCTGGCTGGTGGCTGATATGAAGGTACTAATCATTGACAACATAGACTCATTCGTCTACAATCTCTATCAATACGTTGGAGAGCTTAAAGCTGAAGTTGTGGTTAAAAGGAACAAGATAACTTCAGGTGAGGTGGAAGAAATAAACCCAGACAAGATAATAATAAGCCCAGGACCTGGAACACCGGAAAAAGCGGGGGCAAGCGTTAGCATAGTAAAAGAATTCGGCAAAAAGACCCCCATCCTTGGAGTCTGTCTCGGGCATCAAGCAATAGGAGCTGCTTATGGAGCAAAAGTAGTAAGGGCCAATACCATAATGCACGGCAAAACATCAAGTATAGTGCACGACGGCAAGACCATATACAAGGGATTGAAAAACCCGATAACAGCTACAAGATATCACTCGCTGACAATAAAAGAGGACACCCTGCCCGAAGACCTCGAGGTCACAGCATGGAGCAGGGGTGATAACACCATAATGGGTGTAAGGCATAAAGTGTACCCTGTAGAAGGGGTGCAGTTCCATCCAGAGTCTATACTGACGAGCACTGGAAAGCAGATGATAAAGAATTTTTTGGAATTATAAAAAGGTGGTGAGAATGAAGAAGTACATAAACAAGGTTGTGGAGCAACAGGATCTGAATAAAGAGGAAGCAGAAGAGGCAATGAAGACCATAATGTCTGGCAATGCGACAGAAGCCCAGATAGGTTCATTCCTTACGGCCTTAAGGCTTAAAGGCGAGACAGTAGAAGAGATAACTGCATGTGCCAAGATAATGCGTGACTTCGCGGCAAGGATACATCCTAAGGTGGAAGGCACCTTGGTGGATACCTGCGGCACTGGAGGGGATAAGATAAAGACCTTCAATATCAGTACAGTAAGCGCCTTTGTTGTATCAGGTGCAGGCATACCCATAGCAAAACACGGTAACAGAAGCGTAACATCCAAGTCAGGAAGTGCAGATGTCCTGGAGGCGCTGGGCGTAAAGATAGACATTCCCCCCAAAGAGGTTGAAAAGAACATTGAGGATATCGGCATAGGCTTCATGTTTGCGCCGGGCTTTCACAGTGCCATGAAACATGTTATAGGTGCCAGAAGAGAGATGGGGATAAGGACAGTCTTTAACATCCTCGGCCCTCTGACAAACCCGGCACATGCCCAGGCACAGGTCCTTGGAGTCTTTGACCCAGACCTGACAGAAAAGATGGTCAATGTTCTAAATGATCTGGGTACAGAAACGGCAATGGTTGTACACGGCATGGTAAGCCTCGATGAAATCTCGACAGTTGGCGAAACAAAGGTCTCAGAACTCAAGGACAAAATGGTTACAACATATAAGATAAAGCCCGAAGATTACGGCTTAAAAAGGGCGAACATATACGAACTTCTAGGCGGAGACCCAGAGGAGAATGCCAGCATAGCCAAAAGCATATTAAAAGATGGCGAGAAAGGGCCGAAAAGGGACATAGTCGTGCTCAACGCGGCTGCAGGCATTTACGTCGGCGGCAAGGCGGACTCAATCTCAGTGGGCATAGATTTAGCCAGAGAGTCAATTGACTCCGGAGAAGCCTACAAGAAACTTGAACTTTTGATAAAACACACAAATGCTGCTGCTTGAAGGTATAAAATGGTAAAAGTTAAGATCTGCGGCATCACCTCTAAAGAGGATGCTGCCAACTGCCTGAGGCTTGGTGCAGATGCCATTGGCACTGTGGTGGATGTTCCAGTGGACACGCCGAGGAAGATAACCACAACCAAAGCTGGAGATATACACTCCTCCCTACCCTTCCTCACCCCCGGGGTCGCAGTCATCATGCCAAAAAGCGTAGAAGAGACAGTTGAAATGGTTTTAAAGATTAGGCCCTATGCTGTGCAGTTGCATGGAAATGAGAGCATTGAGTTTCTAAAAGAGTTAAAGGATAGATTGCAGATTAAGATAATAAAAACCGTTCATGTCAAAGATGAGAAAGCCTTTAAGGCTGCATATGAGTACTCGAAATACTGCGATGCCATCCTCCTTGATACAGCGACTTCAAAATTAGGGGGAAGCGGGCTAAAACACGATTGGGGCATCTCAAAAAAGATAGTTGGGAATATAAAAAAGCCTGTAATACTGGCCGGCGGCTTAAGGCCTGAGAACGTCAAAGAAGCTGTAAGGGAAGTTATGCCTTATGGAGTAGATGTTTCCAGCGGCGTGGAATCAGAGGCTGGTCGAAAAGATTATGACATGGTAAAAAGATTTATCGACAATGCCAAAGGAGCCTTAAGATGACATGGGATTATCCAGATAAAAGGGGGAGATTCAAAGAGTACGGCGGGATCTACATACCTGAGGTCCTGATGCCTGCAGCTATTGAGCTTAGAAAAGAATACCTGAAGATAAAAGGAGACAAGGCCTTCCAAAAGGAGCTTGACTACTATCTAAAAGAATACGCAGGCAGACCCACACCCCTGACATTCTGCCCGAATTTGAGCAGAAAACTTGGTTGCAGGATCTACCTTAAGCGTGAGGACTTGGCCCACACAGGCGCTCATAAGATAAACAACACCCTGGGGCAGGCGCTTCTTGCAAAAAGGATGGGTAAAACCCGAGTGATAGCAGAAACTGGTGCAGGACAGCACGGAGTTGCCACTGCCACCGCAGCAGCAGCCTTGGGCCTTGAATGTGTCATATACATGGGTACAGAGGACATGGAAAGGCAGAAGATGAATGTCTTCAGGATGCGCCTTTTAGGTGCAGAGGTAAGGCCAGTCAAGGCAGGGTCTAGAACGCTAAAGGATGCCATCAATGAAGCACTCCGGGATTGGCTGGCAAATGTGGAGGATACCCACTACCTTCTAGGTTCCGTTCTGGGACCTCACCCTTACCCAATGATGATAAGGGACTTTCAGGCTGTTATCGGCAAAGAGACAAAAAAGCAGATTTTAGAAAAGGAGAAAAGGCTTCCTGACGCTCTAGTCGCCTGTGTAGGTGGCGGCAGCAACGCCATTGGGATGTTTACCGCTTTTTTAGAAGATGAAGAAGTTGATTTAATCGGGGTTGAGGCCGGAGGATTGGGGATTAAGACAGGAAAGCATGCGGCAAGATTTGCTGCCGGCAGCAAAGGCGTTCTGCACGGAACACATACCCACCTCCTGCAGGATAGATACGGCCAGATCCTTACTACACACAGTGTTTCAGCCGGTCTGGACTATGCCGCGGTGGGACCGGAGCACTCCCTTTTAAGGGACATAAAAAGGGCCAGATATTATTATGCAACTGATAAAGAGGCCTTGGATTCGTTTCATCTCCTCTCTGAGGAGGAGGGAATAATCCCAGCTTTAGAGTCTGCCCATGCAGTTGCTTGGATAGTAAAGCATAGCGGAGAATTTTCCAAAAACAGTGTTGTAATAATAAATCTTTCAGGTCGCGGGGACAAGGACGTTGAGACGGTGGCAAAAATAGAGGGTGCTAATCTATGAGCCGGATTATGGCAAAATTCCAAGAGCTTGAAAAAAGAGAAGAGGGGGCCTTGATAGGCTACCTTACCCTGGGCGATCCGGATATTGCAACCTCGAAAAAACTTGTAAAATGTCTCTTGGAAAATGTGGACATTATGGAGCTGGGGGTGCCCTTCTCAGACCCCATAGCAGATGGGCCCACCATACAGGGTGCCATAGATAGAGCCCTAAAGACCGGCATAAACACCGACGACTGCTTTTCCATTGTTGAAGAGCTAAGAAGTGAAGGGGAAAAAATCCCTTTTGTCTTTATGACCTATTACAACATTGTCTTACAGTACGGCGAAGAGAGGTTTATTAAAAGATGCAGGGAGGTGGGTGTGGACGGAGTCTTAGTTTCTGACCTTCCCATTGAAGAGGCAGATTCTGTATTGGTGCAGTGCAACAGGTACGGTGTTGACTTTATTTTTCTAATAGCACCCACAACAACTGAAAAGAGGATAAAAAGGATCCTTAAAAAGGCAAGCGGCTTTTTATATCTTGTATCCCTTCTGGGGGTAACAGGGGCAAGGGAAAAACTCCAAAAGAGGACTATCGATGTTACCAAGTGGGCAAAAAATTTCACAAAAGATATTCCCTTGGCAGTGGGTTTTGGAATTTCCAAAAAAGAGCATGTTAAGGCCATAATTGATGCAGGAGCACAAGGGGCTGTGGTTGGTTCTGCTTTTGTAAGCCTAATAGCTGAAAAAGGAGAAGATGCCTGTAAGGATCTTAAAACCCTGTCCAAGGACCTAAAAGAAGGAACCAGGAAGTAGGATATCCAAGTAATACTCCTGGTTTATCAAAAAATCGTTTAACTTTTTTTATCGGAACAAAGATGCACCCGTTTTCAACCACCAAGTCGTCGTCTAAAAAGCTTGCAATTAAAGGGATTATCCTCTTTCCTTTCAGTTTTTCAAACTCTTTGCATCTTGTGCTGTGGTTTAATGCCTCAGATTTCAGCTGACTTTTTCTGTATCTTGAGTGGCCGTATCTCTTGCAGTCTATTGCAAAACAAAAGTTCTCTTTTTCTGCTACCACATCGATCTCAAATTTCCTTTTTTTGTTTTTGAAGACTTTCCTGAATTCGGTTTTAAAACCATAAAGATCCACGATGTCTCTTGTAAGCTCCTCAAACTCCTGCCAGGAAGCTACCTTAAAATCGTCACCCATAATCTTTATGATCATCCGGAAATATTTATCAGACAAGCGCAAGAGAGCCTTAAAAAAGTGATATTTAGCCCTGCTCCTCTTTAATGGAGTAAGTCTTCTTGCCTTCCTTTATCTCCTCGTTGGTAGTGCCCCGCGAAACTGATTTTCTCATCAAAATTTTTGTATCGTAAAGGGAAAGCCCCAGTGCAGATGAGATCTCTTCTAATGTCAAAGCCCCTTCCTTTGACCTGGCAAGGTCCAAGACCCTGCCTTCCATGCGCAAAAATTTCTTCTTTCTTATTAAAAGTGTTATAATATTGGCTGCTATGACCAGTAAAAAAAGCAGAAGCAATGCTATTCTGGGACCCATCAACACACCATCCGATAATCATTTTGATGTGATGTTTAAATATTTTTCATTTAAATTTTACAAAGATTTATTATAACCGGCCTGGAAAGCATTGCCCATGTACTCTGACTTTTTAATTGAAAGATACAAAAAACTCTATGATAAAAAGACTTTAGAAGGTCTGGATTTACCCCTTGAACAATCCATAAGGGTCAACACCTGCAAGGTAAAAGAAGGGCCGCTTTTAAAAAGACTTGAAGAAAAAGGGGTAAAACTTGAAAAGATACCGTGGGTTAAATGCGGCCATTTTATTAAAAAATCTCCTTTTTCCATCGGCTCTACCACTGAATATCTTCTCGGTTACTACTTCATTCAAGACCCAACCTCGATGTATGCGTGTGAAGTCTTGGATCCGAAAAAAACAGATCTTGTCTTGGACATGGCAGCAGCCCCCGGGGGAAAGACGACCTGTTTATCGCAGTTGATGGAAAACTGTGGGACTGTTGTGGCCGTGGAGCTCAACAGGCAGCGGATGAAATCTTTAAGGTCGAATGTGACCCGCATGGGGTCAGAGAATGTCATTGCAATAAGAAAAGATGCCTTAAAGGTTGCGGATTTGGGGTTGAAATTTGATAAAATATTACTGGATGCACCTTGCACTGGCACAGGGACGGTGTTTAAAAATCCTGAAGCCCGCAAAAAAGATGAATCAGATATTGAGCATTGCACAAAGCTTCAGTGGTCCCTTCTCGAGGCCGCCTTGGGGGTATTAAAAGAGGGAGGCACTCTTGTCTATTGTACATGCAGCATGCTCCCTGAGGAAAACGAGCTTTTAATCCAAAGGGCTGTGAAAAAATTCGGTTTAAAGCTTGAAGAGATCCCCTGTGGAAAAGAAGCCATTTCAAACGTATATGGTTTAGACCTTAGCGACGATATAAAAAAGGCAAGGCGTTTTTATCCTCACATTCACCGCACACAGGGTTTTTTCCTTGCAAAGTTAAAGCTGGGATGACTTCATAGTGTCCTAAGGCTTTCTCTTACCAGTTTGACAGTATTTTCAAGGTCCTTTAAACTTGCAACTTCTACCGGGGTGTGAATATATCTGGCGGGGACAGACACCACCCCACTTGGAATGCCCTCCCTTGTTAGCTGTATTGCTGTAGCGTCAGTGGTTCCTCCTTCACCAACCTCGATCTGATAAGGGATCTTCTTCTTCTCAGCAGTCTTTATGAGAAGCTCTTTTACTTCCGGATGGGTGATCAAGCCTCTGCCCTTTCCGTCTGCTAGCGTGATAACAGGCCCACCACCTACCTTTAGCGAGGATTCTTCAGGTTTAACACCCGGGAAATCGCCAGCAATAGTCACATCTAAAACGATGGCCATGTCAGGGTTAATCTTGTAAGCAGAGGTCCTGGCACCTTTTAACCCCACCTCTTCTTGAGCCGTGCCTACTCCGTATACCGTACACTTGCAGTCCAGGTTTTTCATCACTTCTACAAGCGCCATGCACCCCAGACGGTTATCAAAGGCCTTGCCTGTTACAAGTCCGCTGCCAAGCTCCCTAAATGTGCGGTCAAAGGTGATGTAGTCCCCTATATTTATCCCCATCTTTTTTATGCCCTTCTCGTCTTTTGCCCCCACGTCAATAAACATCTCCTTGTATTTTGTAACCTTCTCCCTTTCTTTTTCTTCCATTAGATGGGCGGGCTTGGAGCCGATAACACCAGGAATTGATTTTTTTCCGTTGTGGATTAAGACCCTCTGGTTCAAAAGCGTTTGATCATTAAAACCCCCCAGTGTGGTAAATTTTAGGAAACCCTTCTCGTCTATGTGTTTTACCATAAGCCCGATCTCATCCATGTGGGCTGCCAGCATGACCCTTTTGCCCTTGCCATCTTTTTTGGCAATGAGGTTTCCAAGCCTGTCTATCTCTATTTTGCAGTGTTTTTTCAACTCTTTTCTCATTATCTCTCGAACTTCGCCTTCAGAGCCTGGTATTCCGTGTGCTTCTGAGAGCTTTTTAAGAAGGGTTTTCATCTTACAGTTCACCTTGTGTTATGAAATAATGCCGTAGCCAGATATATAAATCTTCACTGGAGTATCCCTTTTATCCGCCCTATCCCCTCCTCTATATTTTGTGAAGAGCATGCATAGGAGAATCTTATGTACCCCTCTCCGTTTTCTCCAAAAGCTGTGCCTGGGGTTGTCACAACCCTAGCTTCTTTTAAAAATTTCACGGCCAAACCACATGAATCCCCATATTTTGAAAAGTCAGGGAAGACATAGAATGCGCCTTTCGGCATAAGACAGCGTACATCTGGGATATCGTTTAATAAACGGACTATTAGGCCTCTTCTTTTCTTGAAAAC
>JBHICB010000023.1:0-13117 GCA_046759365.1 Hydrothermarchaeales archaeon (SeqCode) | reverse complement strand
GTTACAGTGATCGGTCATACCCAAGAAAAAGAGATAAACCAGATGCTGGCTGAGATGTAAGGGGGTATAAAAAAAATGTTTGATAGATGCCCAGGTTCTGAAGGAATAAAGAGCCCTACAATTGAGATTATTAATTGTCAGAAATGTGGCGAGGAGATTGAGATCTTCAGTGACGAGCAGAAGACGAAATGCCCGAATTGCGGCGAGACTGTCTTCAGGGAGGCTGTGCCGTCTTGTATAGACTGGTGCAAATTTGCAGAGGAGTGCATCGGTGAAGAGAAATATAAAGAGCTTAAGGGTGCCAAAGGAAGTGAGTAGAGTATGGGAATCACCCAAGACATGAAGGTTGGAGATGTGATGCGCAACCATCCCAATACACGGAGTATCTTTATGCGCCATGGTATATGCAATTGCTGCGGTGGAGAGCTTAGCATAGAAAAGACAGCACGGGCCAAAAATTTAGATTTAGGGGAACTAATAAAGAATCTGAATGCTACTCTCTAGTATTCAAATAAGAGACTTAGGATGAAGAAGTGCAACCGATGAAGATTATAAAAAATCTTACTTTGAGGTTTTATATTGCGGCTTTGATCTATTTTCTTATCTCCTGCACTCTTGGGGCATTGTTGGCTTCGAAAGTAATCTACAAATTGTTCCCCAATACAATGTTTGGTTTTGCCCATGCCCATCTTGCCCTCGTGGGATGGGTCTCAATGACTATTGTAGGTAGCATGTACCAGATTGTGCCAGTGCTTTTAGGAACGAGGCTGGACAATGAAACCCTTGGAAATTACCAATTCTGGTTTATGAATTTTGGTACTGTTGGCATATTCTTGGGTTTTTTGACAGCAAATATGGGTTTAGTTGCAATCTTTGGAGCGGTTTTGGCTTTAAGTTTCTATTTTTTTGCGTACATAATCTACAGGACAATAAAGAACAGGAACGTTAGGATCGGCCTAACTATGAAGTTCTTCATAGCAGCTGTTTTCTATATTCTGGTATCCTGTGCCTTCGGGGTGTTGATGGCCTCTGGAACTTTGCGCCAACTTCTTTCGAAAGGCTATTTGAGCTTTGCCCATGCCCATCTTGCCCTTGTGGGTTGGGTGACTATAACAATAATGGGGGCCATGTACCAGATGCTCCCGATGCTCTCCTTAAAGGAGTTGTACAGCGAAAAACTTGGAGAAATTCAGTTTTGGACGATTAATTTGGGTATTGTCGGCCTCTTTTTAAGCTTGATATCTGGCTTTGGACCCCGCTCAGTTTTGTTTATTGCATTTGCCGTTATTCTGTTGGCATCTGTTCTTCTATTTACCTACGAAATGTTTATGACACTGCTTTCAAAAAATAAAAAATCACAGAAGATGGACATCACGGTCAAGTATTACATATCGGCAATCTTTTATGTCGCATTGTCTTGTTTTTTGGGGGCACTTTTGGCTGTAATTTCTTTGATTGATTTTGGTAGGATAGGCCTTGCCCATGCTCATCTTGCCCTTGTGGGTTGGGTGACTATAACAATAATGGGGGCCATGTACCATCTTATTCCGATGCTTGTTTGGACCGAAAAGTATGCCAGCCGGATGGGAAAAGAGAAGGTCCCTACCATAAAAGATCTTTACAGCGAAAGGCTTAGTATTGTAATATTTTGGATGGTAAACATTGGTGTTGTTGGGTTCTTCTTTGCCTTGATAATCAACTTGCAAAGTGCCGTAACACTGTTTGCTGTATTGCTCTTAATATCCTCTTATCTATTCTCCTTTGAGATGCTCAGGATAATTTTTAGGACAGCTTAAGGCATGGAATGAGGATAATTTATATATCGCCGATGTTCGTAACCTATGATCGCCGATGATGAATGATAGACGGTAGCAACGGGCCTATTGAAATGAAATTATACCTCGATGCCGATGTCTGGCTCAATTTCTGGCTGGACGAAATGCTCGGATTCACGCCGGCATCACATTATCTAGAAGAGCTTTTGGAGACGGCCTTCAGGAAAAAGTGGACCATACTAATATCCGGCGCTACTAAGATGGAAATACGAAAAAAAGGCGTTGCCATTGAAGATGTTGAGGAGAAGCTCGCGGAATTCAAAAAAGCGGGGCTTTTGGAGGAGATCGAAGCCGGAAAAGAGGACATCGAACAAGCTGAACGGATCTATGGGGAAAGGAAGCTACATAGAAGCGATGCCCTCCACGCTGCACTCTGCATAAGGGCTGAGACCGTGTTAGTTACGAGGACAAAACACTTCGATTTGGTAAAAGATTTAGTGGATATAAAGAAACCTGAGGATCTCCTTGAATATTAATCCTCGATCCCAGGCCACTTAAGTCCCCTCTCTTTAAGATAATCCTTGAGAGCCTCTTCCTTCTCCTCGTAGGTCAGTGGGGAGGGCTCCACTCTACCCCTCAAGCTTCCCCTCTGGAGCTTAATCTTCCATAAGGCAATCTCTTTGATGGTGTTTTTATCTTTGGCCTCTTTCTCCATCTTGTTCAGCTCAGATAAGAGCCTCTCTTGGACAGCACTCATTACTTTTAAGCGGTGCCTTTAACGAATATAAACTTTGTGAATACGTTCTGTAACCCATTTGAAGGCTAAAAAGTAAGTTTTTCTATCAACATCCTATTATTACTTCGAAACTTATTTTAACTCAAAATTACAGAGATATGATCGCCGATGATGAATGATGGGCGATCTGATCACGTTTCTTTTGAAACGGATGATGAACCCTATGAGCGCTGAGGCATTTTATTTCTGGCCAAGTAATATGCTATAATGGCCCCTCCCTCAAATAAACTCAGTGATCAATTCTTCCCTTCTTCTTTTTTGCAGTTTTCTTTGCATGAAGTTCTTAAGAATACGCCACACCAAAATCAGAAAAACCTATTCGATTACTTTAAGATAATATGCACATATCAATACCAGGCTGGAGCTTAGAAGCCATACAGCGTATTCTATGTATGCAAGACTCATTTTATCACACTGCTAACTAAGCTTTAATGTCCCTTAAAACTTCATTCAAATTAAGTTGAATGTCAATGCATATCCCCTGTAGACTTTTTGTTGTTTCAAGGTTACCCTTTAACCCCTTCCTGATTTCTGCAATTCCTCATGCACCTTCAAATCAGGACTCCACACCTCTAACCAGTCACTTTCACTTCTTAAACCTCTCCCCATCTGCTGGTAGAACTCCCTTTTTGCTATATCCCTGTAATACCTCCAAAAAGGCTCATCCTTCATCCGCTTTTTCATCACCCTTAAAACTGGATCTTTTAGGTCTGGAAATGGGTATTTGGTCAGTACAATGCTCCTGCAGGTATCATCTGGCAGGTCAATCCCCCTATCTGTCTTAGTAGAAAAGATGAGATTTTTCCCACCGGCAACAAAACTTCTTAACTCTTCTTCCTGATTGTTTTCTAAAATGGCTTTTCTTGATGGTATGTCAGGATATCTTTTATCATCTGGAAGATACTTGAAGGAGTGAACCTGAACAAGCGTCGGCCTTTTTGATGTAACAATGATTTTTGAAAGGGTCTTCCAGTATTCCTCCTTAAAGCCGTCACGCTTCCAGTTTGGATAGGTGACAGTCTTTTCCCTGCCAACCCTTTTTACATAAAGTTTTCCTGGCTGTTTGGTTTCACCGACAACAAATCCAAAATCCTCCAAGCCGAATATGTTTTTAAGCACATCCTCGCTCTGGAGAGTGGCTGACATGAACAACGTTTTTTCCGCTGAATTGGAAAGAAATTCTTTTAGGATAATCTCGGGTTGGGGGATAAAAAAAGTGACCTTCGGATTGAACCAGTCGATATAATAAGAGACCATGTCTTTGTACTCAAGGATTCTCTTCATCTCCAGTAAGATGCTGTTAGAAAGATCAGTATCAAGGGTCTTTAAAAGATTGATCAAGGCTTTTAAAATCAAGTCGGCATCTTCATCGAAATCATATGGTGTGTTGTCCTTCCGCTTCTCCAAAAAGCTCGAAAAAGATCTTTTAAAATTCTCAGCCATTCTTAAAATTCTCGTACCCTTCCCAGCATCTTCTTTAACTAAACTATCCCTTACAGTCTTTGCCTCTTTTAGAAGCATGTCGACCTTTCGAACTGATAAAAACGTCTTCATGGTAAGAGAATCCAAAAAGAGATCCGCCTCGTCAAAGACCTCAATATCAGCCTTAGGCTTTCTTTTCATCAGGGTTTCAAAGTACCATTTGGCGTTGTTGAATACTAGTATATCGCTTCTAAGATAATTTTCAAACTGGTCGTAATAGCCACAGCCCTTTTCTCTCCTGTGGAAAAACTGTGTACCCCCGATGGACTCATATTTAAAAGTATCACAGTCCAAGGAGTCGACTTTATAAGGATACACAGGCGACCAAAATGGACATCTTTTGGCTACCTTATGGCGCGGCGTCTCCCTATCAATAGGGATAGTGCACAAAAGCTCTTTTGAGCTGCACCTTAAATGCCTCCTCTTGCGTGCCATGTATGGGCAACGGAAATTAAATCTGCCTTTTACCACATTTATCCTCAATGGACCGTCATCTAAAACCACCCTAAGCCTCCCCTCATAATCTGCCATATACTGATCTTGTAAGGGTTTTACAGGGACATTTATAAGCCCCCTGCCCATAGCACCAGCGACATGTATTCCCATAGGGCTTTTTCCACTGCCCACCACCCCTTTAAGGAGAACAGTGCTGTAGCTCTCAAATTCCTCCAGGATTTCGTTTACAACTTCTATCTGCGTCTTGCCGTCAGAAAATCTCCTCGGAGGTAAAAAGGCCCCATTGGAATCCTGCAATCCCCATTTCATTTTTTTATCATACTCGCTGAAGGTTATTTAGAAATAATCGGGGCAGATGTGTGCTGATTAAAGGAACGAATATGGGCATAAGTTCCGGGCAGCTTATCTACCCCTGATTTGTATAAGCTTTGATGCCTAATAAAGTTTGTTTCATTTTAAAGTATGTAAACCTGTATATTCAATTTCGTCAACGCTAATCTTAAGATAAGTAATGTTGAGGGTATAACAAAGGTGATGGTTACGAAATGCACTAAGTGCGGCCTACAGATGGACGTTATTTCAAGCTATAAAAGCAAGGACATTGTCTGGACCTGCCCAGGGTGTTTGAAGACTGTTTCCAAGAAAAGGGAGGAGTTTATCAAACGAGAGATCATAACCATCTAATCTTTTTAAGAAGTTCCTCACTTTTTCTTTCCATAGGTTGATAGAACCTTTCAGTTTTTTTAACTAGATAGTGCAGATATCCCCCTTCTTTTAAGTAGAATTAAATAAAACCTCTGTTATAGGTTGAAATGATCGATATGATCTCGTGTATAATAGTCGCTGGAGGAAAGAGTGAAAGGTTTGGCATGGACAAGAAGTTCATCAAGTTTAAAGGGAAGACCTTCATCCAAAACGTCGTCGAGAAAGCAAGAGAATTTTCAGATGAGATCGTGGTATCCTTGAGGAAGGGGGAGAAAATCCAAGATATTAATGAAAAAGAAGGACCAAAGATAGCATTTGACAAGGAGACATGGGGGGGACCTCTTGTCGGAATTTGTTCTTCTGTAGACCCCTGTCAGGGCGAGTATATTGTAGTATTATCTGTGGATAGCCCGTCAATTAAGCCCGATATCTTTAAGGAGATGATCCGAGAGTGCAAGCGATATGATGCGGTAATCCCTATCCGGAAAGATGGTAAATTAGAAGTCCTTCATGCAGTTTATAATTCACTAAAACTTAAAGAGGCCTGTCTTAAAACCCAAGAAAAAGGGGAGCATTCAGTAAGGGACATGACCACACATTTAGGGAATGTAAAGCTTGTTGATATAGAAAGATTTAGAAAATACGACCCCAACCTTCTGACCTTCATCAATGTAAACACCAAGGAAGAACTAGATAGGCTTGTCAAACTAGAAAAAGAAGGCTAGAGGATGGGAAAAAAGAAGAGAAAGAAACGCCAAAAGGAGAAAAAAGAGGAAAAAAAACCAAGAAAAAATCTAAAAATCGTATTGGCCGTACTTGTTTTTGTCCTTATAGGTATCTATCTTTTTTCCGCTTCAACTGGCTCCAGCAAGTGGTCGTTATCAGAGGAAGGTCTAATCGAATATCCTCAGAAGAGGGGAAAGCCTGTTTACGCCCTGACCCCGGTGGAGGAAGGCGAAGATTATGTATTAAAAAAAGCAGTCTTTGAAAGCAAAGGTGCGGAAATATACTCTCTGATCTTTATGCCGAAATCAGATGAGAAAGGCCCAGGGCTTGTTATCGCACCAGGTGCTGGTCCCACGAAAGAATCGCGAATAGAAATGGCGAGGTTTCTGGCAGATCTGGGATTTGCCTCCATTATACTGGATCAGCGGACCTTCGGGGAGACAGGAGGCACTATTGCAAACTTCCAGGAGGACATGGCCTTTATGGCCCAGGGCATCGAACCGGACCAGCATAAAATGGTCTACGATATCCTCGTTGCATATGATGTTATAAAAGATCAAAAAGAGGTGGATGCATCAAGGGTAATCCTTATAGGGGAGAGTATGGGGGGCAGGTTTTCGATAATCGCTGGCGCATTGGACTCTAGTATCGACGGTGTTATCGGAATAAGCACAGGTGGCTATGGAACTCACACAAGCCAGAAAACCAGTTTAACCCCGGAGCAACTCAAATTTTTAGCGTCAGTCGACCCTGATTCGTATATCTCCAGGATATCCCCCCGACGAGTTGTCATGTTGCACTATGATAATGATGAGATAATCCCCCTGGAGGTTGCGTTAAATACTTACAATCAAGCCAAAGAGCCCAAGAAGTTTCATCTTTTACAAGGAAATGGGCACGGTTATTACGAAGAAATTGATGGTTATTTAGAAGAAGAATTGAAGAACTGGGACTGGTAGACAGAAAGTTATATAAGGCTCTGTGGCTTTAGAAAATGTGGTTGAAATGGTCGTGGCTGTCTGCATGATAAATGTTGAACTGGGAAAAGAAGCCCATGTACGTAGAAAGCTCTCAATGTTCGAGGGGGTAAGGGAGCTTTTACACTTGTTTGGCGAATACGATTTTCTGGTTATATTAGAGTCTCCTGAATTAAGGCAGATAAATTATATAGTGGACAAGGTAAGGGAGATTGGTGGGGTGACCTCTACCAAAACGATAATAGGGGCAGAGGAGTAAAGTTAGGCTATATTACAGAGATAGAGGCACTTTTTACCCAAATTAACGCTTCAATAATAAATTTTTACATCGATAGAAATTCGGTGTGGTAATAATGTCCAAGAAAGAAATGATATCGATCATAGCACTTCTACTTATCGCCCATACATTGATGCCCGTTGTCAATGCGGAGAAACCACAACTCGTTCTGGTGGCTAACTCCGCGGACCTCGAGATGAATCAAGATATAGTTGATTTTTTGCTGCTGAGCTTTGAGGTGATCAGAGTCAGCGGTTATGAATTCGATGGGTACAAGAGAAGTCAGAGGATTTTGATCCTGGGGGGACCAGATGCCTACGAGGGAATTGGAGGATTGGTAAGGGAAGTTCTTACTTCGGGATGGCAGGAATCCCTGAGAAAGGCGAAAGGGAAGAGGAACATCTACTTGCAGAACGACGTGTGGAGGGACGACCAAGTGGTGCTCGTGGTCGCCGGTTACGACAGGGAGGACACCATGACCGTGGCTAAGGAGTGGAAGGGTCTATTGATAGATATCCTCTCCACTAAGAATGCATACCGTGACATAACTTCCAGACAAGTCAATGGTAAGATGAACATCGGTACCGACTTCGTACTACTGGATGTGAGAACCAAAGCAGAATATGAGGGAGCCAGATTGGAAGGGGCCGTGAACATTCCACTACACAAGATCATGCGGAGATACGAGGAACTTGACAAGGACAAGGTCATCATAGTGTACTGCCATTCCGGTAGGCGAAGCGCCATAGCGACGCAGATGCTACAAAACCTGGGTTTTGAGAAGGTCTACAATATGGAGGGCGGCATCATATCCTGGGAGAAAGAATTCGGAGAGGAGAAGATGGTGTTCCCCCAGCCCATCGCCTTCTCCGAAGGCAGACTCGAGATATGGAGTTATCAGAGCGCCAAGGTCGGAGACGCGCTAGTACGCTACCTCCAATATGGAGGGGGTGGTTGCGGTACCGGAACTTCCTACCAGATCTTTGTTTCCAGAGTCATCGATGGGAGAGAGATCGACGAGGGCAACGTTTGGTACATGGACCCCGATTTACCAGAGGATATAACAGAGGACTTACACGAAAAAACTGACGCCCTAGATGATTATAGCATCCAGGTCAAGAGATGGTCGGATTCCATCCTCCTCATTCTCGAGAAGAAAGGTGGATGACCTCCCTGCACCTCTTGCTAATGTCCTTTCTTTAATTGCCTTCAGACATTTTATTTACGATGGGCACAAACTACATCGAGTTAGGTATACCCGTTTGGTCTGGTTTCAGATCTGAGGCCATGTTGAATCTCTTATATCAGTGCTTTGATCTTTTCCATGAACTCCGACTCGATATCCCCCTCCAGCTTTTCCTCAATGAGTTCTGAGACGAGCTCCCGCTTCCTCTCATTGTACATCATCTGATCGACTTTTTCAAGCTTCCCTGCTATCTCCAAATATTCCTCTTCCGTGATATCAAAGCCGTAGTTGAGATTCTCGAATACGTCGGCTGTCTGCTCCAACTCGATCTCATTATTTTTTATTAGCCTTTCGATAAGCTTTCTCCTCCTGGGGTTTACCTCGAAACCTTCGTCGATGCACTTATAACCCCTACCCTCGAAGACCTCCAGATTATCTAGACCAGGTTCTATGGCAAGGTTTTCGGGAAAGCTCCTACAGTGAATGGGCCTAAACTTATATATCTTGCACTTCTCTTTCTCGAGGAACCCGCACGGAAATCTCAGTCCCACCGATGGGATAAAGGTGTAGGTATATGGTATCTGGTTCCACATTACCCAGCAGTACTTTTCGAACATCTCCACAGCAGAGAGGCCCAGATGATTCTTGATTCTCATGAAGTCGGCTAAAGTGAGCTCAAGGGGCATGCCCCTGTCGGTACAGCACCTCACACAGCCGTCGAGGCACTTAAACTCTGGGTTCGAGTGTTTTTGAGAGATGTGACCGTCGTATTCCTTTTTATTGAGTTTCTGCCCACAATACGGGCATGTCCTTTTCAAGTTAAATCACTCTCTTCCCTTGCTCGTGGACCTTGAACGTACCCTTTTCGAGCCCTAAGAGATCTCCCACAGTGACTTTGTCCCTGCAGTCCCGGCATAGCATAGGCATGGTTTGTTCTTTCTCTCTCAAATTTTTGGAGAGGTTCTTGTACGCAGTCTGAGCCATGATGGGCATTCCACAGTCCTCACACTTGGTCAACTCAACCTTCAGCTCAGCTTGTTCCTTGTTTATGAAGCGCTTTAGATCAAGCAGTTGGTCTATGCCTATGGCCTTTTCTGGGCATATCTGCTCACATATCCTGCAGCCAGTGCAATAGGAGTGGGTGAAGGTTATCTTGGGTATCCAGCCCTCCTCGTTCAGGCCAGAATCTTCACTCACTATCGCCCCGGTGGAGCAGAAGTTCGCGCACGCTCCACAGAGAGTGCACTTCTCCGCGCCAACCATGACGTCACCGAAGGGATAGTCTCCCTTGATCACGCCTACCTCGACGCCCGACTTTTGGGAATAGCCCTGGAAGAGGGCTATCAACATCTCTCTCCTACTATCCCCCTTGTCCAAGCCCTCCAGCTGGACGGGCTCCTTCTTCTTGAGGGGTGTGGCCTTCATCTTCTCGATATCAGCCACGAACTTTCTGACGGAAGTTGCGAACTGCCCAGGCTTCTCGGGGTTGCTCTGGATCTGCCTGACCCTTCCATCCTCCATCCCGAAGGTCCTTAGAACCTCTTTGATGAATCTAACTGTCTTCCCAGCGCCCTTAAAGCCTTTGTCATGAGCACATTTTCCCCCTCTGCATCCAGAGAGAAGTACGCCGTCCGCTCCTAGATCCAGGGCTCTGAGTATGGTGATATCGGCCACGCTACCGAGACAGGGGACGAAATGCGTCATTACTGTGGGGTATTCCTCACGCCTCACACCCGCCTGATAGGCTGCTTCGTATCCACACTCCATGCAGGCGAACATCAACACCTTGGGCTTAATCTTCGCCTCCAAAAGGGCCTCGATCTCCTTCAATATATCTCCCTGGGGGTGGTCTACCCACCTCACCACGCCTTGGGGACAGGCACTGATGCACGCGCCGCATTCGACGCATGCTGAATGATCGATGACACCAGAATCTATGGCGCCGTAGGCGCACGCCTCAGAGCAAAGGGCGCATCCCTTCACTTCTAGGGTTTTTTCAGTCAGCCTATGATTGGCACATAGCTCGAAGGCGATTTCCAAAATCTTCTTCTTTTCCGTCTTCTTGAGGAACTGTACCGCCCTTAAGGCTGCCGCCTGTCCCCTTTCATAGGCATCCAGGGGATTTTCATCGACACAGACGTAGACGCCTTTGTGACTCGATATATCTGTGAGAGAAATCACCTGGCCTACCTTAAGGGTCTCCTCAACGGTCTCAAGCTTTACAGCGCCAACTGGGCAGACTTCGACGCAGGCTCCACATTCATCGCATTTCTCATCTATCAGATAGATCTTGGATACAGCGTCTTCTGGGCTGGAGATCGCTCCCTTGGGACACGCCTCGATGCACCTACCGCATTCAATGCATGCCTCCATGTCCACGGCCTTGCTCCTCTCCAATTTCACATCGAGATGCCCTTTTTCCCCCTCGATCCCAGCTAAAACATAATTTGTGAAGATGTCCTCCCCTTCAGCCTGATAGAGGCAGTCCCTATCACGAGGACTGCAGAGTTCAGAGGAGATACAGAATTCACAATCCTTCTTCAAATACCCCCTCTCGGGCAGCACCAGCGGGTTGGCCCCGAGCTTTGCCAGCTCCGCCGCCAGTCGAACTCCGTTAACCCCGCCTACGACGAGCACTCCGGGATCTGATGAGGTTTCGAGCAGCTCTGGCGTATATTTGGGCGCCTTTAGCTGCCATTTCAGCATCGCCAGAGCCTTTTCCGTGGCAGCTTTCCTATCCTTGTGTACCCAACCGCAGAGTTCCCTAAAGTTCACGACATCTAGATCGTCATGACTAAGACCATAAGAATCTACAATCTTCTCGAAGAGCGCATTCTTCCTTACGCAAGCCCCGATGACCACCCTATCCAGCTTTCTATCATCCTCCCACCTGAGGTACTGAGCTATATGGGCAATACCCTCATCCCTGCAGAGAATGTCAACGACCTCCACCACCCTTACATCCTCAGCCTTGCCGATCTCCTTCCCTATTCTCCTGAAGTTCAAGTTAACCGTCTTTCCACACGTGCAGAGAAAAACACCAGTACCGCTCATCACAAAACCTCATGACTTCATATTGGACTTTTGCGTCTTTATAATAGTATAAGACCTATAATATCTATTCTTTACCCCAGATACAGACTTTTATTTTTTCTTCGGCTACTCCTCCTTAATTATCTTGATCCTCGTCCCAGGTATGAATCTTCCCTTGCCGAAGCACTCTTTGTTCTCCAGGATCAGGCTGTATTTATATTCTCCATTCGGATGAACGACTTGAACGGAAAGGGTGTTCACGTAATCGGTACCAGGCTCCAGGGCATCCCGTTTGTCGTAGTTCGCCCAGGAGAATTTTCCAACGACCCTTGGTATCATCTTTTCTTGTTTCTCGGGCTCATCAGATTCCTTGGGCTCCATAGAGAATTCCATATCGATGAAACGTTCTGGTAATTCTTGGTGCTCTGTTTCCTTCGATTTAACCCGCACATCATACAGCTCTTTGCTCGAATCCCTTACGTTGTCCTCGCTCAGGTAAGGTTGCGTGATGGACTTGGACTTGATGGAATCCAAAAACTCGATTATTAGGGGAACTATCCCGCTCAAATTGGGGTCCTCACTAACGATCTGCTTCGCTCTCTCTATACCCTTCCGCCGTTCCTTTGACTCGGTTATTCTCGCATCGAAGTTCAATAAGTTCATGGGCAACCTCCTTTCTGTAGCCTTGATTTCGCAGAATATGTATTAAAGCCGCAAAACTTAAATATTTTATGCAGGAGCCAATTTGTGTTATCAAGTTAAGCTATAAATGAGCATAGATGTCTCCAACATCTGCAAACTGAAGAAGGCCCTTAACCTCAGCAAGTCAAAGGAATAAGATTAAGATATCCAAAATGTTTAGGCTCGTAGGAGAGGAGGAGCTGAATGTTTGGTACAACCCTGAAGAATTTTACATATAACCCATGAGGAATCGAATAACACTCGGTTGATTAGAGCCTAGATCGGTGCTCGTGGTTAAAGATAACCTTAATATCGGTTTGAAAGATTTCAAAAAACATATATAACATTGATCATTGATAAGACAAGACATATAAGACACAAGTACAAAGAGGTGATAATGGTGTTTAGGAAGGAAAATAAGAAGGTAGAAGTGAAGATAGTGGATATCCTCAAAAACCCTGAGAAGTTCCTGGATACCGATACTGAGGTGATAGTCACTGGGAAGATGCATAACACTCTGAAGGCATTGGTCGACGACCAGGGAAACAAGTTGTCCTTCGAGGTGCCCCACGAATTAAGGCGGGTCTACGGAGACGATTATAGGGTGGAAGGCGTGATAAAAAAGAGGACTTGGGGCGACTTCGAAGAGATATACCTGGATGGACGATCTGCCGAAAAACTGTAGCCCATCACAACAAGCGGATGGACAAATAAATCCTTAAAACTACAAGCCCTCCCTTGCCAGTGCCTTAAATTAGCCTTGATGTTTTGGGTAAAGAGCATCAGCAAATGCCAACTTTCTTATATGCACTTTGCGGTACCTTGTTCTGTTACTATATTTTGCCTTTGGCCTCCTCCACCTCACTTCAGAGCCTTTATCACTCTCTTCGTCAGACATAGCAAGGCGTGATATTTCCAGAAGAAAGTATAAAAAATTTTCCTGTTAAAAAGTAACTTTAACGTGCCCCAGGCAAACACATAAATAATTGAGGGAATAGATATCTACGTGGGGACAGGAATTTT
>JBHICB010000022.1:0-13286 GCA_046759365.1 Hydrothermarchaeales archaeon (SeqCode) | reverse complement strand
CAGTGGAGATTAATTATTCTAATTTTAGCTTCTGTATCGGGGGTTCTAATAACTGCATTAGGTGTAAAATTTAAGGAAGTAGTGTTGGATCCATTTTTTCAAAAAGAAAATTCAGAGGATATAAAAAAATTTGAATGTAAATATTGTGGTAAACCCTATGTATATGAGAAATGTTACAAAAAACATGAAGCGGATTGTAATGAATTACAATCTAAAAAAGTGTGGACAACATAATTATTGCACCAAATACCAATGCGGTTGAAAACCATATAGCAAGTGTGTACCTTTTAATTGATTTTAATGATTCATTCATTTCTCTTAAAATAATTCTGTCTTCTTTATTCAAATCCCCTCACCCCCTAGCATTTAGCTAAAGGGAGAGGGTGTCAAATTAAGTTATTAATGAGGCTATGGTAAAAGACCATAAACCGACTATTTAACAACCGGATTTAACACCCACCTCCCATTTAACACAGCCCTTTTTGGGATGGTGTTAAATGGTCGTCACCTGAAAATAATTTAAAAAAGTTGCAATAAATATAAGTACCTTAAAGAAAGAAGTAAAAATGTTGTTTAAAAAAATAGGAGGTAAAAAAATGAGGGAAAGGCAAAAATATATTCCAATCTTGTTAATAGTTTTAGTATTGATGTTGGCCGTGCCATCGTCTGCGTCTGCTAAGCCACCTACTACGCCTCCCGGTGAAATTGCAATTTTACCAGGCATCAGAGTACAATTTGGTCAGGGATCACCTGTTTTCCCCTCGCCACCACCACATATTCTCATCTGGTTTGGTGGAGACAATATTATTAGTATCTATTTCGGCCGTATTTTTTAGGGTATTGTGTAGGATAATTAATTCAAGATTGAATCAATGACTTGAATCTATTGATAACTTAATCAAATCAAGCCACTTATCATTCCCAAGTTTAAGACCCCCTGCTTCTTCATCAGACACTATTACACTATCATGCCCTAGCATCCTCAAGTGCCTTCTTGCAATCACAACCTCTCTCCTCATGTATCCCCGTTACAGCCTCGAGAATAATCTCCTTCATATAATCCCTGTTCTTGGCTATGATCTCCCTTACCTCTGATATCGTGATCTTATCTTTGTTTATCCCTGCCCCAAAATTAGTTACAGTGCAGATAGAGGCATAACACATCTCTTTTTCCCTCGCCAGGACAACCTCAGGCAGACCGACCATACCCACCACATCGCAACCCAAAAGCCTGAACATCCTGATCTCAGCTTTGGTCTCAAACCTTGGGCCTTCTGTGCAGAGATAGACACCTCCATCAAATACATTTCCACAAACCCTTTCAGCCGCTTTAATCAATACCTTTCTTATCTCAGGGCAGTAGGGATCAGAAACATCTATGTGTACTGTAGAATCATCATAAAATGTAGAAGGCCGGTTCTTTGAAAAGTCTACAAAATCGTTTGGGATCACCACGTCTCCTGGCTTGAAATTTTCATTTATAGCCCCGACAGAGTTTATTGAGATTATTCTCTCAATCCCTAAGATTTTAAGGGCAGAAATATTTGCCCTGTAATTTACCCTATGCGGTGGTATTTTGTGTTTCTCACCATGCCTTGCAATAAAGAAGACATCCTTTCCCCCTATGGTTCCGAATTCCACTTTGGATGTTCCATACGGGGTATCTACTGTCTTAGTCTCCTGTTCTTCAGCAATGCCCAGCTCCTTGAACCCCGTACCTCCGATGATAGCTATTTTGCCCATCTAGTTATCCTCACTTGTTCTGAACATAAATGTTTCGACAAATGACTCTTAAATGATCCCCATTATCATCATAGTGCCTACAAGGCATGCAATCCCTAATAAGTCCATGACACTCGTGATAAGAGGAATGACCACATTATCAGGGTCAAGACCTACCTTATACGAGATCATAGAAAGATAATAGACAAGGATATTCATAATCAAGATCAAGGCCTCCCCTGCGATAATACTTCCAAGGACCATCACTTTTAATGAAGGGGTCCCAAGCCCTATAACGATGTTAATAAAATATGCGAAGGCGCCGATCAAAGAAAAAATAAACACTCCAAGAACATGGGCAAACAAGAACAAAATTATGCTGTCGGTATCTGGCAATATCCGATACTCAATACTACCAAGATGCAATCCTGTAGAGTATTTAGCTGCCAAAATACCACCTATCGCCCCTCCGTCCTCCAAAAATGCAGGTATTAAAGTCAAAAGGCCCGCAACACCAATAATGGCCCCAAGTTTCTTACCCAATATCAAACCAGAACTTGTGCTAAGAAGTCCGCCTATCAAAAACATCGGTGTGCTCTCTATCAAAATCTTCTTTGAATACGGCATTTCAGATGCCTTCAACACTGAAAAAATCAGGCCAAAGAGGGATATTACAACAAAGAATCTAAAGATCAGTTCCGGCACACCCTCTGGCAACTTTAATACAAGGTCCATGGCAAGGAAGAGTATGGGCAAAGTCAGCATGTCCCCGGCAAGAGTTATGAAAGGAGAGGTCAGATTGTCCGGGTCCCAACCGTTTCTGTAACTCAAGAAGGCTATCAATATAGTAATCCAGAGGAGAAAGAACGCAGAGACTATACCGGCCAATATTGAAATAGTCGCCATAGTGACAATCGAAACAGGGATGCCAACAACACCAGCTAAAAGGCTGGCCAAAATACCAAGATAAATACTCATCAAAAGTGTTAGGAAAAACGCTGAAAATATGTTTTCATCTAATATCCTTGTCTTTCTGAAACTCGGATCGATCTGGCCCGTGTGAAGATACGTCCCAAGACGAGACCCAAGAGAGGCAAAGTTATTCCCCCTCATAGCTATTGCCCCAGGAATCAGCACTATAAGAGCAGGGAGCAGAACAAGCCTTGACGTAGACACCCCCATAATCGTGCCTGTTATCAGATTTCCAAGGGTTACAAGAAATAGCGCAAAAAAAGACTCCTTAAAATCCCGAAGTATCGATGCAGCCGGACCACCTTCTATGCCTAAGAGTGATACTATCTTCTCTTCTAACTCTTTGATCACCATTGGCTACACCTTCTTCAATCATTCCAAATCTACCCGTTTCTTTGCCTTCTTTCGCTCTTAATCCATATATATTTTTACAAAACCTAGACTGTCTTTAGATTCAATTTTAAAAAAATAATGAGATCGTTCACACGCCACAAAATAACTGTCAAAACTCTTTGTGGCAATAACTCTCCAATGTGAGAAAATATACTGACAATTTTTTCCCCTAAACCCGGCACACACACGTGGTAAACTTTATTAATATGCAATACAATACAAAATTAAGAGGATAAAGAATTGCCAGATAATCTTAAGGATATACTTGTGGAGATGAAGGACGTCTCCGAGTTGATGGTTGACCTTGCATATTCTACTGTTATTTTAGACAATGTTGAGATAGCTTCAGAGGTCAGTAAGCTTGAGGAGCGGATGAACAAGCTCAATTATGAGATAAGAATGCTGGCCATGGTTGCTGCAAGGGATAGAGACGACGCAGAGCAGCTTACCGGCATACTGCAGATAGCCTCTGCGGCAGAGAGCATATCAAATGCGGCCAGAGGCATTGCAGACGTTGTTTTAAGAGATATAGATCTTCACCCCATCATAAAAGAGGTCATGGAAGAAGCTGAAGAGAAGATTACTACAGTGGAAGTTCTTGAAGATTCAATACTCGTCGACCATACGCTAGGAGAATCTAAGCCGTCGACCAACCTCGGCATGGACATAATAGCCATTAGAAGGGAGGGAAGATGGATATACGGCCCAGACAAAAATTCGGCGGTCAAAGCAGGCGATACCCTTATTGCCAGAGGAAGGGAAGCAGGAATAGAATTGTTGGAAAAGGTTGCAAGTGGGGAGAAGCGCTGGCTTTACAGCCATGAAGAATCTGAGCCAGTTGATGAAGCATAGGCTATCCCCCCATATCTTCACTGTGATTCAGGCTTTGATTGGACTGCCGCTTTACTACGTTTTTTTGTTTCTCTTCGAGTAAGTATTGCGAACAATGACAAAGCTAGGCCCACTATGATCCGCATGGCAAATTCAGCCAAGCCTTCTTCGTTTAAGATTAGTTTACCTATCCCCGCTATGATAAAATACAAAGCAGCTACAAAGACACCCCAAACTAGATACTTTCCGATCTTGCGGCCTTCAATTAAAGCGTCGATACTTTTGCCGATTAATGCAACAATTGCCGCAATCATCAATAGATTTAGTGACCCCCCTATGAAGTGGGAGATACCTACAAGAGTTGTTGTAGAACCATTTTTTAGCCCTTCTAGCAACTCATCATAGCCCCCCAGGATACCCACAATCCCTATCAAAACCGCAACAACATAAGTGAAGAAGCTAATTTTACCAGTTTTAAATGACGACTTGAGATCGTCGTAGAGTTTCTCAACCTGGCCTTCAAGACTGAATCCTTTGATCAATAAGAAAACGCCCACCACCCCTACTATCAATCGCCACCCCCGCTGGCCTAAAAGCATATACAACAAAAAAGCGATGCCCGGCAGGCCCAAAAATAGCCTGGAAAGCTTTGGGTCATTTGCAATATCCTTGAGGAAATCCAGCAGGATGTAATAAGTACTTTCAAGCCTTTGAGCCTGTTTGACAATCACCCTCTTTAGAGCAATGACATTGGTCTTTGACTCAATAATTGGCAGTATATATTCATCTTCAGCCCCATCTGTTACTATAACCGTGCTATCCACATCGTATTTACTCAATACCTCATCCAACTGCTTGGAAAGTTCAAGATCCGATTCTATGCCTACATATTCGCTCCCCGTCAAGACAGCAATCGTCGCAAGCCTACCCTCCTCCTCAAATTTCTTTCCAAGCTTTATGGTTTCAAATAGCGAGTTGGTATCAGATTCTGTAGGATCTTCTAAACCAAGTCTGGTGGCAACATCCAAGAGATTTTCAATGCCGTATATGGGTCCTTTCTCCCCTATCTTTCTTTCTATGTCCGCATCTCTGTCTATGCAGAGGACCAATATCTTGTTGTATTTCAAATCTCTTTACTCCTATACTAGATTAAACCTCTGAAGAAGATATAAATCATCGGTACCCAGTTTTTTCCCGTTTTTGAACCTTTCATATGCTTCTTCCGCTTTCTTCTTCAGTTCAGTTTCAACCTCCTTGAATTCCTTTACCTTCGCTTTTACCCTGGCTTTCTTGACCTTTTTCTCTTTTTCCTTTAAGGTTTGATTAAGGGTGTTTGCAACCTCTGCCAGCCCATTCAACTTCGAAACTAGCTCATTTCTCTCTTTGTTTAGAGTGTCTATCTTGGATTCCAACTCCCGTATATTAGTCACAGCTTCTACAAACTTTTCGTGTTGCTGTTGTGACTTATCAGATAGCTCTAAGATCTTCTTATGGATCTTCTCAGATCTTGCCTTTGCTACGTCTATTTTTTTTGAAATTCCTGCTATCTCTTTGAATTCCTTCATCTTTTCTTTTAGATCTTCCAACCTTTTGACAAGCTCATCCTCTTTTTCTGCCTTAAGAACCGTAGTTTGTTGTCTCCACTCCAGTTGCTCTATCTCCCTCTCCAGTTTTCTGAAGTTATTATTCGGGAAGTTCACTTTGATTTTGTTGTATTCGACAAAGAGTTCTTTTATCAACGTATTTATCTTAGTCCTCTCTTTCTTCTTTTCCTTCACTTGTGCATTCAATTTATCCCTGGCCTTTTTGAACCTCTCAGCCCCGAAGTTTTTCTTCCTTATTTTGTTTATCAAATCTTTCTTTTTATCTCCGATTTTCTGCACCGAACGGCGCAGTTCAAAGATCTGGGATGTTGTCTTCTTAAACTTATCCTCCATTGCAACCAGGGGGGACTCTAACTCGGCCATCTATATCTTCTTCCTTACCAATTTTTTCCGCACTTATATTATCTTAAGATTCTTCACCTAAAAATTTTTTGTAATCTATTTCACTTCAAAACTCTTTATAACCATAGGCCTTGCCCCTATCGAATGAGTACATAACTTTGTCAAAATCCTTCTTCAGTTCTTTGACATCCTTTTTAACGCTTTCTGTATCATCCTCATCTATTACAACCCGCTTGATGAGGTCGGCCACCTCCTCCATTTCCGGTTCTTTCATTCCAATTCTGGTTAGCTCTTGGGTGCCTATCCTTATACCCGCTGGGTCTATTGATTTGTTTATGTCATCCCAAGGCATCAAATTCTTGTTCAGGATTATGTTCGCCTTCTCCAGATCCTTTGCAACCTTCGTCCCTCCACCAACTTCTGAGACTTCCACCACCAACTGATGGGACTCTGTGAAACCTTTATGCTCGCACAAAACATTGAGTCCTCTTTCATACATGAATTGACCTAAGGCCTTGGAATTTCTAATTATCTGTTTGGCATAATCCTCACCAAACTCCAGCATCTCTGCGAGGGCGATGGTAAAGCCCGCCATATGGTGCATATGATGGTTGGATACTACACCAGGGAATACCGCATTATTCACCTTCTTGGTCAGTTCTTCCTTGCACATTATAAGACCACCCTGCGGCCCAGGAAAGGTTTTGTGTCTTGAGCTTGTCACAATGTCAACTCCCTCTTCGAAAGGCTGTTGAAATTGTTTACCTGCAATCAATCCTAGAACATGTGCTGCATCATAGGCTATTTTGGCATCCACTTCATCTGCCGCTTCTTTTAGTTCTTTTACAGGGTGAGGGAATAAAAATACAGATCCGCCGAAGAGTAGAAATTTTGGTTTTACTTCCCTTACTTTTGCTTTGCTTTTATCGACGTCGATGTTCATCTCATCAGCGTCAAAAGCATAATTTTTTACTCTCAGACCAATAACACCCGCAGCACTAACTTTAGCGTGGCTTATATGCCCCCCATGAGGCACCTGCAGGGCCATCATGGTATCCCCTGCCTTTGCCAGAGCAGTGAATGTGGCCAGATTTGCGACCACACCAGAAGTTGGCTGGACATTGACATACTCCGCGTTAAACAATTTCTTTGCAAGAGATATCGCCAAGTTTTCTACCTCGTCGATATATCTACAACCTTCATACAGCCTGTTCCCTGGAAGGCCTTCTGCATACCTGTGCCCGAAATCTGAAGCCGTGGCCTCCTTTACCAAGTCGCTTGTAATATTTTCACTGGCAATCAACGGCAGGGATTCGCTCATCCAGTTGTGGTGTTCTTTCAAGATCTTTCTGACATTCAATGCATCTTCTTTATAACCCATTCCAGTTCCTCCAAAGTGTAACCAAAACCTTTAATACTGAGTAGTACTTAAAAGTCACGCCTGATAGCCATAAAAAAGTTTAGGATGTTTAGCTGTATTTTCAATGAAATGGGAGAGTTTAAATGTATTTGATACTAGGGTGTGGAACAGCAGGCTACTTTGTAGCAGATGGGTTGAAGGAGTTTGGGGATAAACCCCGGCTCATAGACAAGAACCCAAAGAGGGTTGAAGACTTAAGGGAGATGGGGTTCGATGTCTTAGAGGGAGATATTACCAATAAAAAAACTTTAAAAGATGCAAAGCTTTCCCAAGCAGTGGCTGTCTTAATTCTAACAACCGATGTCAAACTTAACAGAAAAACCGCCAAACTCGTCAGGAGTATAAATAAAAATGTCCCGATAATCGTCAGGGCAGGGCCAAATAGTACTAAGAACGACTTCAGCGACCTGGATGTAGATGTAGTCATATATCCAACAACCGTTGTGGCCGATTACGCGGTGAAGAGTGTTGCTGAAATGGAGATCTCGAAAAAGTTCAATAGTCTAAAGGAAATCTTAACCGGCATGACTGGCAAGATGGGCATCGTCATACACAACAACCCGGATCCCGATGCCATTGCGAGCGCACTGACATTAAAGAGGATAGCTGAGGGGTATGGGAAGACCGTTGATATTATCTACGGCGATGAGATTGGACACGAGGAGAACAAGGCGCTTGTCAATCTCATGGGAATAAAACTGATAAACGCGTCAAAGGTCGACGATTTCAGAAAGTACTCAAAGATAGCCCTTATTGATACCGCGATACCTGCCGCCAACAACCCCTTACCCAAGGACATTAAACCAGATATAGTGATAGACCACCACCAGATAAATCTCGACGAGGTCAAGGCTAAATTCGTAGATATAAGGCCAGACGCCGGAGCTACATCTACCATCCTAACGGAATATGCCAAATATCTGGAAAAGGAACTGGATAGGGAGCTTGCAACTACCTTGTTGTATGGAATAAAGACAGATACCCAAGACTTTACGCGGGGCACAACTCCTTCGGATTTGAGAGCCGTAGCTACTTTGTATCCTTATGCAGACCACGATTTAATTGCAAAGATTGGGACACCACCTATGCTCCTCGAGACCTTGGATGTCCTAGGGTCGGCTATAAAGAACAGGAAAGTAGAGGGCAGTTACCTCCTTTCAAACGTCGGTTTTATAAGGGACCGGGATGTCCTTCCTCAAGCTGCAGATTATCTGTTGAATCTTGAAGGGATATCTACGGTGGTTATATATGGCATTGGAGGGGGGGCTATCCATATATCAGCTAGAAACAAAGATGTCAGGATCAACCTCGGCAAACTGATGGAAAAGGCCTTTGGCGATATAGGCCAAGCTGGAGGACATGGCACTGCGGCAGCAGCAAAACTGCCTTTGGGTCTCTTTGGCAACATCAAGGACAAAGACGCTCTTTTGAATTTAGCTGAGGACGCTGTTAGTGAGAGATTTATAAATGCGCTCGGCGTAAAAAAGAAGAAATGACGATTTTATCCTTTAAGGATTCCATTCTTCCAAAAAAGATCAACGAATAATTCTTCAATGGTCATGTCATGAGGTGCCCCCATTAGTATTCAGTCATCTAAAAATCTCAAATTCTCCACGTTAATATATATAACATCTTCTTCAAAGCCGTGCTTTGTTCTGATCTTAGCCTCTCCAACTTTGCCCCTGAGTTCTACCACATCTCCAAAGACTAAAGTTGAGTTTAAGCCGTTAAAGATCCATATCTCTTTTGGATCATCCGTCCTGTAATCTGTAACTTTGCACCACTGACCTTCTTCGTTGGCCTCTAGGCAGCTATAGACCTCAACAACGCCAACAAATTTCTCGCCCCAACCACCTTTATCTAGGACTACTTCATTCACGCCCGTATATGTCTTGCCAATACAGCCCAAAGACGCTATTATAGCTACAAATACTAGGACATTAATCGTTCTGTTCATGCCTACCTCTTTCTTTTAACTTATAAAAAAGCTTATCAACATTGAACAAAAAGATGGAGTCTTAAGGCAATGAGCTTGAAAACTCAGGACGAAGAGATAGAGGATTTTGTTCGCAATTATTTCAAGAAGTTCGATACCAGAAAGGTTCCTTCTGTTATGAAATTCTACTCTTCAGAAGCTTCCGTCGTCATTGGTGGGGGAAGGTACTCGGGGAAAGATGAGGTAAAAGGCTTTAACCAAGAATTTTTCAAAAGAATAGCAGATACAAAACACGAACTAAAAAATATCAAGGTTGAGAAATCTGGATTTGAAGTCATAGTAACTCTTGACTGGAGATTGACTGCCTACGTTAAAAAGATCGCCAAAAGCGTGACGATATTAGGGAGCGACAAATTCTGGCTACTTTATGAAGAGGACAATTGGCAGATAGTTGAGCACGACATTTTTATGAACCTAACGAAAACACTTTTAAGGCATGGGCCATTGAACTTTTTGAATCTCATAAAGGCGAAGGATCAGTTTGAATTTTGACTTATTATTGTTGAATTTTTTTAACAAAACGTATTTAAATTTTAATGGCAAATTAATATTGCCCATGAGGAACAAAAAACTCTTTTTTTCTGATCCTTATGGCCTGTCCCCTCCCCATATTAAAAATTAACTTTCGGGTTTCGAAAAATAATCCTTAAGTACCTTAAGTTATTTGATAATAATTGTCCTGTGGGGCGGAGACAATGGCACCCTCCAAAAATCCTCTTTTTCTAATACCCACAGGCGCCCTCTCTCTTTTAATTTTAAAGTAGTCCCAGAAATGATTGAAAGAATGCAATGGCAAATGCCAGAGTCAACAATGCTAAGAAAAAGATGCCCGACACTATAATGATCTTTGAGATTATACCATGCCTAGGGAATAGCCTCACTTCAACATCTTTCTTTTTTCCCATAAAAATCAAATCCCTTAGATATTTTAAGGTTTATAATTCTTTTCTTTTGAAAAATCCTTAGATATTGTAGGTTAAAAAGAAAAGCTAACTATGGGTTTCTAAAGTTCTCTCCGGCATAGGCTGGCTTTTGACCTGAGTTTATCAGTTCTTCTTCGATCCTTAGGAGTTGATTGTATTTCGCCAGCCTCTCGCTCCGGCAAGGGGCACCGGACTTGATCTGGCCGGTTCGAAGGCCCACAACCAAATCAGCTATGAATGCATCTTCGGTCTCTCCAGACCGGTGGGAAACCATGACCCCCCATCCATCTCCTTGTGCTAGTTTGGCGGCATCTATGGATTCGCTAACAGAACCGATTTGGTTGACCTTTAACAATAGGCTGTTACAGGCGGCCAAATCAATGGCTTTCTTTATACGCTTCACATTGGTAACCAGTAGGTCGTCTCCTACAATTTGAACCTTGTTGCCTATAGCCTCTGTGAGTTTTACATAAGTCTCAAAGTCGTCTTGGTCGAAGGGGTCTTCGTAGCTTACTATAGGATATTTGGACGCCATATCTTGGTAAATGTCCACTAAATCGTCACCTGTCCGTTCCTTGCCCTCAACTGAATACTTACCTGTTTCATCATTGTAAAATTCACTGGCCGCGCTGTCCAGTCCCACTTTTACCCTGCCTTCATATCCTGCAGTTTCTACAGCCTTTAATATGAGTTTAATGGGCTCCTCCATGTCCTCCAAGGGCGGAGCGAACCCGCCTTCATCCCCCACATTTACAGAGTCGATTCCATATCTAGCTTTGATTATCCCCTTTAGCGCTTGGTACACTTCGCTTCCTATCTGCATGGCTTCTTTAAAGGACGTTGCACCTACAGGGAGGATCATGTACTCTTGAATGTCCAGCTTATTGCCTGCATGTACACCTCCGTTGATAACATTCATGCTCGGCACTGGCAAGACAAAATTGTCTACATCGCACATCCTTGCAATGTACTGGAATAAGGGCAATTTCTCAGCGGCTGCACCGGCTCTGCAAACAGCCATACTCACGCCTAAAATTGCATTAGCTCCGAGATTGGATTTGTTTTCTGTTCCGTCTAGCTCTAACATAGTTGTGTCTATGGCTCTCTGGTCTGTAACATCTTCTCCCTCCAATTTCGGTGCAATTACCTCGTTTACATTGGCAACCGCTTTTAAAACTCCTTTACCAGAAAACGCAGGTCCCCCATCCCTCAACTCCAAGGCTTCGTGAATACCGGTTGATGCCCCACTGGGCACCATGGCCTTGAAAACGCCATCTTCTGTCGTCACGTCAACCTCTACAGTGGGGTTTCCGCGGGAATCGAGGACCTGTCTTGATTTTATTCCTTTTATCGAACTCATACCAAACACCCCGATCTTTTTATAAAGTTCATTGTATAAAAAAGGGGAGGTAAAATTTTTAAAATGCGTAATACTAACTGATATCTTTCTCCTTGAATTCCTCCCATCTTACCTTCTTTTGCTCCACAAGCATTTTGACATTTTTCTGCCTGCTGCTAAGATTGCTCTTACCAGATTTTATCTCAATAAAGACGATTTCATTGTCATCAAAGGAGATGCCGTCTATGGGAGAGCCAATGAATCTGAAGTTGTTGGGGTTGTGTCTTGTTCTATAGACCTTCATCAATGGCAAGAAGTTCTCCCAGGATTTGCCAAAGCGAACTTCGCCTGATTTCAGCCTGCTTTTAAGGTCCTTTACATCCCCTTTAAGAGTCTTGATCCTCTTATTATAAAACAGGTGTTGAAGGATGATAACAAGGCCGGCGCCGAATATAAGATATAAAAATATTCTTTCTTCGATCATTTTTCTGCCTCTAAATCTCGTATCTTTTTCCCTTTTCTAAGAGCTGAACATTTGAGAAAGTGTCTTTAAACATCTCTGGATACTCTGTATGTATGGGGAAGATTTTCTTGGGGTCAATCTCATTTAAGACCTCAAATAACTTATCTTTTGAGAAGTGGCCAGAGACGTGCATCTGGTAGTATTTTTTCATTCCAAAAAGAGTAAGCCAGTGGAGAAGCTTATCAAAGGAAATTACCAGCTCCTCATTGAAAGGTTCCGACTTTGAAAGGATGAAGTCGCACTTAAAATCCTTTTCCCCCTTAAGCTCTAAGAACCTGGCAGTGGCATTGCTGGTACATAACACATACTTCTCGGGATTTCCTCTTAGCTCCCCTCTGCCATCCTTTCCCCAGAGCACATTAGGCTCGCAGTCTCCTATTAGTTTTTGTTGAAACTCATAACGCCATTTTTTGTAGGTTTCTGTCCCTTCTACTTCAGCATTCCTGTCCTTCATCCTGTTAAGGAGAATGTATGAGCTTTTGGGCGTGGGCAGGTCCTTTACAGCTGCATCCCTCTCTCCGATTTCGAAGAGCAAGTATGCCTGCTTCGGATCCAAAACCAGGCTCCTATCGTTGTCTTCTGTGGCCTTCCACAGGCTTCTCATCCTGTCCACATCTGCTGGGCTGGTTTCCACTATCATTAATCCCTCTGCTTCTCCGATGGTTTCTTTGAGCTTCTTTTCGACGTCCCCTTCCGTATCACAAGACTTTTTTTTCCTTTCTGGAGCCATTCCCATCCTTTTCTTGAATTCTGATTCGAAAACCTTTAGGAAGTCGTCCTCTTCTTTGGGGGCAACGTTAGTGCCCTCTGTAATTAGGACATCCACATCTTCTTTATCAAGCTGGGATATGAAGTCCTCTGTCAGTTGGCTTACATGTCCGTGAGGGCGCAGATCTCCTGTGTAGGCGATGGTCTTGTCACCAGCGTAGATGACGTAGCCGTAGGCCGCGGGCACAGAATGGTCAACATGGATGGGTTTGAATGAGATATCTCCCACCTGTAACTCATTCCCTGTCCTGAATGTTTTGAAGGTGAGGTGGTCTATTACTTTGTCCCAAGATCTGGTGGTGGTCTCGTTCCTTATATCTATGATTTCTTTGGTTCCTTTTCCGAGGTAGATGTCTATGCCCTCTTTCATAAGGGGGACGTAACCGTAGTGGTCCACATGGGCATGTGTTAATAGAACCGCATCCACGGCCTTCTCAGAAGAGCTGTTCCTGT
>JBHICB010000021.1:0-13839 GCA_046759365.1 Hydrothermarchaeales archaeon (SeqCode) | reverse complement strand
TCCTTCTATAATCTTGTTTTTGGTTACATCAATATTTTATAGTCGGAAATATCTCTTTATTTTTTAAAGCCGCCGTAGCTCAGCAGGTAGAGCACCTGGCTGTTAACCAGGTGGTCGTAGGTTCGAGTCCTGCCGGCGGCGCTTCTTCTTGATAATCGCAAACAAAAAGCCAGAATCAGGAAATACCAGGTGAAAAAATAGTAAACTAGTTTCTTTTTGCTATTGGCTAAAAAAATTGCTTCTGGTATTGCTATCGAAGTGGATAACAACTAAAAATTTTTCGGATTATCCGAAAAAGGTAGGAGCTACCCCTTTAGAATTTTGAAACTATCCTATGAAGACTACATCCTTTATACCTTTGAAGTCAGGGTCCCCAGTGATTACCTCGGCCTTTTCTTGTTTTGCTGTGGCGTATGCGATGGAATCTCCTAAGCCCCACTTCTTTTTGTGTTTTATCTTGGCTGCATTCACTGCTATCGCTTCAGTTACAGGCACGACGTAGCACGTCTCTTTTATAACCCCCCGAGCTTCCTCAGCCTCTGTTTCAGTGTAGGATCCGAGGAACCACCTATAGACCTCAGCCATGTTAATGGCGCTTATCACCGCAATATCGCTTCCGCTTATGAAATCCTTGACTTTCTCTCCCGCTTTCGAACCCTTAAAGAACTCTATCCATGCCCAAGAGTCAATCAAGACGATCAAGCTCTTCCCTCTTGAAGGTCTTCAGTTTGGGATACTTGCCGAAATAATCCTTGGCCATCCTCTTCTTAGCTTTCAGTAGCGCCCTAATGACATCGTCATATGTTTCGAGGCCCATGTTCTCTTTCATGCGGCTCAGCACCCGATAGACATCCTCTTTAACTTGTATGGTTGTAGGCAATCAAATCATCTCCTATAGCATTACAGCGTTATAACATTGTAAAAAAATATTATATCGACCATTGAGATGCCCCTTAGACAAGTCCTTTGATTTGCTCTAGGTATTTCTGTTTGATTATAAAAATCAAGAAATTGCAGGAGACCTTAACAACAAGTAAAACTCAAAAAATACAAGGCAACGTGGAAAAGGTTTGGAAAAATTCGATTATCTGTCTCATTACCTACGTGTTTACCTGATTATAACGTTGTGTTTTCAATCTTTACCCGATTCTATGCTTATGCATAAACATTCTAAGTTTATGGTTTACAAAAGAAGGTCAAAATGGCCTCCATTTATTCCACCATTTTAACTATATGGTTGCATTTCACATTAAACATGAGAAACTTAATCATAATGACATAATGAGTGCGCTTTTTGCTCTTAAAAATTTGGTCGATAGAAAAATTCAATTATCTACATTGCTTTACTGTGATTACTAGATTCTTGGCGTTTGTGTAACAGAAATATATAAATCAAAATAGATGTAGATTAATGATACTAATGTCAAATATTTTTTCTTGCTACAAAGTACCAGAACTCAACCTCACAAAAGCATTCATAAACACGCTTGAACATACTGATATAAACCTCTCTCAGAAGTATTTAAACGAGTATAATTTTAAGTCTAAATTTAAAAAAACTCACTTTAAAAATATCCGATACGAACAGGAAGTTTCTTTTCAAAGTATAGCTGAAAGGCTTAATCTAAAAGAAAAAAATATTGGGTCTGGGAGAGTAGACGGAGTATTAAGATCGGAAAATCTTGTGATTTATATTGAAAGTAAATACGGCACACGATTTAGAGAAAAGCAATTAAATAATTATCAGAAAATACTATCAAAAGAAAAAGCGGAATGGCGGATACTTTTACTCATTTCCGACTCTAAAAAGGATTTGGAGAATGTTAAGTTTAGAGTTTATAAAAATATAGATGTTTTCACAGATGACTGGAACCATATTTCAGAGTTTTGTGAAAGCATTAAAGAAAAATTGGAAAATAAAGACCTCCAAAAATATTCTAAAGACATATTTCTTTTAGACCAACTTTCAGAGTATTTGAGTGAGATGGGGGTTGTTTCATTTAAAGGCTTTACAAAACCGCAGATTTACACATTAGAAAACCGTGATTTATCGAAACCCCAATATCTGGACGATAAACTGAAAGATCAAATAACCAAACTATTTGGCGGTACTAAAAAGAATCTTATCGAGTTAGGATTTGATGAAGAGGGTTTTACATGGTAGACATATAGTACTAGATTAAAAACACCAATATTGAAGTACACTCCACCCTTGTTGAGGAAAGATAAAAATTTAGAAATTTGGTTTAGTTTACAATTATCACTACCGAATAAAAAGAGAACTCCTAGCTGGCATTTTGAACTTTATGAAAGAAAAAGTGAGTCTAAATTTTTTAGAAACATTTTAAGAGGCTCAAAAAAATTCGAGAAAAAAATAAAAAAAATAAACGTTCCCCTTATAATATATCCGGTTGCTCGTTATAGTAAAGGGATGTTTCATTTTGATGGAGAAGTAGAACTGGTAGATTTTAAACCAAAGGAGCACATTAGAACAATAAGAAATAAGAAACATCTATTTATTGGGACCGTTGAGGAGTTTTGGAGAGAAGGCAAAGAAGGAAAATCGATGTATGAAGGTACTTTTATCCAAGATATTACTGAAGAACTTTTTTTAAGCTTGAAATTAATTTTGGATGAATATTTATAGCATTCGTCTTCCACTCGTTACCAACAGTATTACATATAATAAGCTTAATAAACTCCTCCTCTTTCGAAGAATTTATCTTCACAAAACGGTACTTTTGACCGGAAATTCGTAAAATTAGTATAATCAATATTCCAATACCTAATTCTTCCTGTGATATTATCGAAGAATCTACCATCCAGGGTGATCATCCAGTAAGAACCTATCATCAAGTTGTTAGTTTCAAACACCGGCTTGGTTCCGTTACTCAAAACCATGTCGTTACGAAGTTGATATTCTAAAAATTCGTCTTGCGTGATTTGAAGAGAAATAATGTTATCATCGTTTTCACCTTCAATAGATAGGACCTGGAGAATCTCCCAAAAAGAAGTTGAGGACTACATCAGAAAAAGGGCTAGTAAGGTCTAGTATTCCGCCAGTTTTTTGAGAAACTTCCGATTCTTATCGACAATATGATCTACCCTTACACGTCCACTTTTTGATAGGCCTTTGTCGTGTTTAGCTGACTTGACGCTGTAACTTGACTTCTTTCCTTCCTTCATTTAAGATCCCTTAATTCCTATTTTCTTTTTTCTAATATTTAAAACCGTCACTATGGCAATAATTTAACATTAGAATACTCATCAAACCATCTTTAGTGTCTAGAAATCTTTTTATTTGCAAATATCATTTTATACTATAATGAGGCAGGAGGGATAATATGGCACTGACTAATTGCAAAGAATGCGGTGCTGAGTTTGCGTTTAAAGGCGCTTTTGACATTTCCCGAATACTGAAGATTAGAAGTTAAAATCATGATAGTCATTTTATTATTAGACTGCTTCATCCTGCGAAAACCAAAAAATTTAAGACTAATTGAATATAGATTTGAGTGGGAGGTTGAAGAATTGCTTACTGAGTTGGGAAGAAGGCTCATCGATGCATGTGAAAATTGTGAGAATCTCGGGATAGAGTCCATAAACAACGGCCGTTTGATTCTAAAATGTGATGAAGGCGAGATCAGCAAGTGCATACAAAGATACAGTAGGTACACTATCCCCGCGGGTTATTTCTAAATCCTTACTGCCTTCGTCATAAGAGGATGAAAACAAAGGTAGATATACTATGGGGAAGACAATTATGCCGGGATAAATTATGGCCAAGGCTTCTTCCAAAAAGAAGAAAACCGACAATCTCAAGCTTAAGCTTGAAGAATTGAAAAAGGAAAACAATGATTTAGGCGGCCTTGCAAGGTTGCTTGAAAAAGAAGTAAAGATGCTTAAAAGAGAAAACGAAAAGATAAAAAAAGAGAACCGGATGCTAAAAGAAGAGATCACTGCCTTACAAAATCCGCCAAAGGATCTTGATACAGACACATCAAAGCCTTAGTTTAAACAAACTTAGCGTAAAGAATCCATACCTTAAAGCATGTTACCTTTTTTAGAATACTTCTTATACTGGGTTTGTCATTCAAAATTATTTGTATTCATTAAACTTTGTCACTAAGAAAGGATTATTATCTAAACTAGAATTTTCAAAAAGAGGATAAAGCATGGCCCAAGATTACAAAGCCTTACTGGACAGAGCATATTCGGAATTGCCGGATGTCGTCAAGGAGAAGGTCAGGTTCAAGATACCTGAAGTTACCTCCATAGTTCAAGGCAGGGTTACAGCGATAACCAACCTAGGAGAGTTGGCAAAGCAGTTAAACAGGGATGTGGACATGCTTGCAAAATTTTTCTTCAGCGAACTCGGGACAAGTGGTGAATACGACAGCCAGCGCTTGACAATGAAAGGCGCATTCAGGCCGGTGCAGTTGCAGGAGAAATTCGAAAACTTTGTTACCCAATATGTGCTCTGCCCTGAGTGCAAAAGACCGGATACCAAAATCCTGCACGAGAGGAGGATCCATATTCTCAAGTGCGAAGCCTGCGGATCCAGACATCCCATCGGCAAGATAAAGACAGTTGTGGCAAAAACCGGTGGGGAAGAGCCCAAGATTGGTGAGGAGATAACCGTCGAAATCACAAAGACTGGAAGGAAGGGTGATGGCATGGCAAAGCTTGGTAATTACCTTATATTCGTTAAGGGTGGAAGGGAAGGCCAGAAGGCAAAAGTCAAGATCAGCGGCATGCATGGGAACATGCTGTTTGCCGACCTAGTAACAGTTCTATAACCGGAGATGCATGCTTGCAGATTCTAGCCATTGACGTCGGCATGGGGACACAGGATACACTGTTATTTGATTCTGATAAAAAGCTGGAGAACAACATAAAGCTGGTCTCTCCATCCCAAACCCGGATACTTGCGGACAGGGTCATAAACTCGAAAGACAACATTGTTTTCACAGGCGGGACCATGGGGGGCGGGCCCATCTCCTCTGCTATAACTAAGCATATAAAGAAGGGCTTTAAGGTTGTAATGACAAAGGACTCTGCTAGAACCATAGACGACAATCTAAAGAATGTCGCCGAGTTGGGGATTGAGATAATCGATGAGGGCGAAGTCTCCGACTTTAAAGACTATGAACATATAGTAACAAGAGACGTAAACTTTGATTTTTTGACCACTGTGCTGGAGAAGTTTAGGGTTTTGCAGGATATTGACTATATCGGTATTGCGGTCCAGGATCACGGGTATTGCGAGGGAAAGTCTGACAGGCAATTTAGGTTTGAAAGGATAAAAGAAGTCTTAGAAAAAGGGGGCACGCTAAAGGACTCTGCCTATGCAGACCCCCCCAATTATCTTACTCGGATGACTTCGGTGGTGAAAGATGCCAAAAAATATTTTGAAAACGTTTTAACAGTCGACACCAAGATTGCCGCTATAGCAGGCGCGATACACGGGATAAATGAAAGGCCCATTATCTCTGTAGACGTAGGAAACGGCCATACCCTCGGGGCGGTGATGGAAGGTGGAAGAATCGGGATGTTTGAACACCACACACACCTGCTTACAGCCAATAAACTTGAAGAAATGCTCATAAAGCTTGCTGATGGGAAGCTCACCAATGAAGAGGTATTTGAAGATGGTGGTCACGGATGCTGTGTTCGGGGGAGGGTGGGGATGGAGAATATCTCCAAGGTCTTGGTTACCGGGCCCCATAGAGATTTATTAAAAGGATCGAAATTAAAAGTTGAGTTCGCGAATCCGGCAGGCGATGTTATGATGACTGGGCCCGCAGGCATCGTCGACATAATTATGGAGAATTTCATCTGAGTTTACCTACCCGCTATATTACTATTAGTAATATAATTAACCAAAAAATATAAATAAACCGAATATTTCTCTAAGAGAGAAAGGTGATTATGTGAGTTTTGTCCTTGGTTTAAAATGCAGGAATTGCGGGAAGGAATATGAAGAAGGTCCCCTCAGCATATGCGAGGAATGTTTCGGCCCCTTGGATGTCGTCTATGACTTCGAGGGCATCAAAGATAATACAACTAAAAAGAGCATAGCATCAGGTCCAAAAGACATCTGGAGATACAAAAACCTTCTCCCTGTAAACGAGAATGTCATAAACATGTGCACCGGGTTTACTCCCCTCCACAAGGTAGACAATCTCGCCGAATGTCTTGGGCTAAAGGAACTATACGTGAAAAACGATTCTGTTAATCCAACCTTCTCATTCAAAGACCGTGTGGTCTCTGTTGCAGTTACAAAGGCAATAGAGTTTGGTTTCGATACAGTTGGCTGCGCATCCACAGGCAATCTGGCAAACTCTGTTGCAGCCCATGCAGCAAAGGCTAAACTTAACTGTTACATCTTCATTCCTTTTGACCTGAACATTGGCAAAGTCATACCAACCCTTGCCTACGGACCGAATCTGATAGGAGTTGAGGGCAATTATGATACAGTCAACAGGCTCTGTGCCGAGGTGGCAGGCTACTACAACTGGGGATTTGTAAATATCAATTTAAGACCGTTTTACTCAGAGGGCTCAAAGACACTAGGCTTTGAAGTTGCAGAACAACTCGGATGGGAGACGCCGGATAGAGCAATAGTTCCGGTCGGCTCTGGATCGCTTTTGACAAAGATCTGGAAGGGCTTAAATGAATTTCACAGATTGGGATTCGTAGATGAAGTCAAAACAAAAATGACGGCCGCCCAAGCCCAGGGATGCTCGCCGGTTATCGAAGGATTTAGAACAGGAGATATAAGACCGGTCAAGCCCAACACCATAGAGAAGAGCCTTGCAATAGGAAATCCCGCCGACGGTTATTACGCAATAAAGGTGCTAAAGGAGTCAAGAGGAAGCGCTGGATCCGTGACCGATGAAGAGCTCATAGATGGGATAATGCTTCTTGCAAGGACCGAGGGCATCTTCACAGAGACTGCGGGTGGTGTCGTCATTGCAACCCTAAAAAAGCTTGTTGAAGAGGGAGAGATAGACAAAGACGAGAAGACGGTAATCTATATAACGGGAAATGGACTTAAAACCCAAGATGTTCTGGTGGAATATCTCCCCAAGACCGTTACCATAAAACCCGACTTGAACGCTTTTACTGAGCACTTTCAGACCTTGAAATCGGGAAAGATAAAAGTAAAGACAGAAAAGGAGGCAAAGATATGGCAGTAGTTAGATTGTCAACCCCTTTAAGAAGGTTTACAGAAGGCAAACCGGAAGTTGAGGCAGAGGGAGCTACATTAAATGAGGTCCTATCAGACCTTGATAAAAATTATCCTGGAATAGCCGAAAAGATCATGGATGGAAATGATATTCAAAGGTTTGTTAATATCTACGTAAACAACGAGGATGTACGTCTGGAAGAGGGACTGGAAACCAAGTTAGGGGAGAAGGATATAGTGTCGATACTACCAGCTGTTTCCGGTGGATAATTATAAATTTATAGACGAAGATATTTCTTTTGAAGTAATGAGGTGGTAATATGGAAATTGGCAATGAGGTTTCAGAATCGGATGTTTCAAGGGCGATTATAGAGGGGTTTACCAAAGACCTTCTTGAGTTTACAAAGACTGATGTCGTCATCGTCGGCTCAGGTCCTGCAGGCCTGACTGCGGCTAAGTTTTTGGCAGAGCAGGGTGTTAAAACACTGATAATAGAGAGGAACATATATGCCGGCGGAGGATTCTGGCAGGGAGGATTCCTCTTTCCAAAGACGGTAGTCGAGGCTCCAGGTAATGAGGTCCTTGATGATCTTGGTATCGAGATGGAGGAAGTGAAACCAGGACTTTTCATTGCCGATTCTTTCAAGGTCGTATCAAAATTACTCTCCTGTACTGCTGACTCCGGGGCTAAATTGTTAAACAGCACCTATGTGGATGATGTCATTTATAAAAACGGGAGGGTAAGTGGCGTTGTGGTAAACTGGTTCCCCATAACACAGATGCCCAGCTTCATAACCTGTATGGATCCGATAGCCCTGGAAGCCAAAGTAGTTATTGATGCCACAGGACATGATGCAAATATAGCCACGAGGGTAAAAGAGATCCTTGATCTAGAAAAATTCGATGCGAAAGTTGAAAGGCGGCACGGCGCAATGGACGTACCTAAAGCAGAAAAAGCAGTTGTCGAGCATACAGAAGAGATATACCCCGGCCTTATCATCTGCGGCATGGCGGTTTCAAATGTTTACAGGACTCCAAGAATGGGCCCGATTTTCGGGGGAATGCTACTCTCAGGCAGGAAGGCGGCCGAATTGACATTGGAGATCTTGAAGGGCAAAAAGGCAACAGCTCAGAAGAAGAGCGAGGATTAGATAGAAGATGGTAATAGTCTACGGCAACCCCATAGAAAAGTGGAAGTGCATCTTTAAGGAGTGCGAGGCCCTATGCTGCCATGTAGGCAGGGAAGCAACCGGTAGAGACCTGAAGAGAATATCTGAAGGAACGGGATTAAAACCTGGGGAATTTGCAGACTTAAATGAAAAAGGGGGACTCTTTACTTTAAAGGGCAAAGAGGGAAGATGCATATTTCTACAGGAAGATTTTGGCTGCCAGCTTCACGCCAAAGGCATAAAACCCATACTCTGTCAGATGTATCCTTTTAGATTTGACGGCCTGATTTACTCTGACGACGTAATCTTAAAGATAAAGATAAGAGAGACCTGTCCAGGACTTGGCAGAGACAAAGACCTGGATGAAGACTTTGAAATCAAAATAGAAGAGTTGGGGAACAAGTTTGTCAGAGATATTAGGGATTATCTGAGGTTAAAGGCGGAAGGAAACAGCTTTGAGGATATATTGGATAAACTTTGAACTCTTAGTCATTTCATCCCGATTTCATGCTTTGGAATTGATGATCTAATTCTAATAGTGGACTTTAATCAGGATATGAAAATAAAGCGCGCCCGGCGGGATTTGAACCCGCGGTCCCAAGCTTAGGAGGCTTGTGCCTTGTCCTGGCTAGGCTACGAGCGCATGTATTTCGTAAGACTTCGATCTTATTTATTATGTTATCGTGTTTAAAAGATCAAAAAACCTCTTTTAAAGTAGAAACCCCTATATTTTGTGAGTTAACCTGGCCTTTCAGATCCATCAAAACGCTGTCAAGACCGGTAGATTTCTTCAGGGTCAAACAATTTCTTGTCGACTACCTTTAACTTTCCATCCTTTAACTCTCTAAAGAAGCACGTAAAATAGCCCTTGTGGCAAGCAGCGCCTTTTTGATCAACTTTGAAAAGGAGCGCATCGCCATCGCAGTCTATGTATATCTCTTTGACGGCCTGCACGTGACCTGAACTCTCTCCTTTTATCCAGAGCTTTTTTCTTGATGTGGAAAAATATGTCATCTTTCCGGTAGCCAGGGTCTTCTTTAATGACTCTTGATTCATAAAAGCCACCATTAAAACCTCGTTGCTCTTGAGATCCTGAACTACTGCTATGGCCAGATCTTCTCCCCCCATATTTACCCTGAAATTGACCTTCTCAATTACATCCTGAAACATCGAATCACTCATATTTTTCCTCTTCAACCGGCTTACTGAGCTTCAGCACTTTAAAAAGAATGCTGATAACTATCAACGAGAAAATTATTGTGACTATGACCTCCCTTCTTGTAACCTCAATCTTTCTTGCCTCTGGCCCAAATGCTGTGGGTGTAGGAAAAAGGAGTGATGGCTGGAGGAGAGGTCGTGGTCAGAGGTGGGGCTGTTGTGGGAGCTATGGTTGCTGGAGGGGGCGCATCTTACTGCCGCAACTAAAGGTAAAGACGAAATTATTATCAGAAAAGCAACGATTTTAGACAACCACATTGTTAATCTCACCAGTCTTGATCTTCTGCTGCTCTCCGGTTTTCATGTCCTTTAATACAACCTTACCTTCCCTCAATTCATCTTCTCCCACGATAACGACATACGGGATACCCTCATTGTTGGCGTAATTCATCGCTTTATCCAACTTCCGCCCCATAAGCTCTATTTCGCAGCTAGTATATTGCCTTATGATACTAGCTACCCTTATTGCCTCGTTCAATAAGTCCTTTGAGGTAGGTATGACAAAAACCCTAGTCCTTTCTTTGATGGGAAGGTTCTGCCCTTCAATCTCCAATGCCAGCATGACCCTGTCGAATCCAAAAGCAAATCCACAAGAAGGCATCTTACCACCACCGAAGGCTTCAATCAATGAATAACTGCCACCTCCGCATATCTGTTTTTGTGCCCCCAGCCTTGGAACCGCTATTTCGAATACAATGCCAGTATAATAATCAAGTCCTCTGGCGATTCCAAAGTTTACAAGATAATTGGAGATTCCAAATGCCTCAAGGACCTCTAAGGTCTTTTTAAATTCTTTTAATTCTTCAGTGTCGAAATCCCTCAACAGTTCCTCAGCTTCTTTTAGGATCTTCTTTGTGCCACGGAGGGTAATAAGTTTCAAGAGTATTTTTCTATTTTCAGAAGAGATATCTGATCTATCCAAGGCATCTTCAAGGCCTCCTTTATCGCCCTTATCGATTAGTCCCATCAGTGTGTTCTGACCTTCTTCGTCTATGCCACATTTTTCTAGAAACTTTCTAAAGACACCCAGATGACCAATGTTTAGTTCAAAATCGTTTATCCCTAATTCTTCAAGTGTTCGAACTGCCAAGTAGATTACTTCAGCATCAGCCTCCGCCCTATTGCTACCTATAAGCTCAACACCTGCCTGCCAAAACTCCCTGTACCTCCCGGCTTGGGGCCTTTCGTACCTGAAGCAGTTCTCAAAATAATATATTTTTCTTGGCTTGGGCGTTGTCCGCAATTCGTTGACAAAAAGCCGCATTGTAGGAGCTGAAAGCTCTGGTCTTAAGGCAAGCTTTCTTCCTGATTTGTCTTCAAAAAAATAGAGGTGCTCCCTTATATCCTCGCCGGACTTTGTTGTTATAAGTTCAAGTTGTTCAAATGTCGGTGTCTGGATCTCGCCATAACCGAAACTCTCAAAGACTTTACGCATAACTCCTTCCACATATCTTCTCCTTGCCATTTCTTCAGGTAGGAAGTCTCTTGTTCCCCTGGGTCGTGTAAACTGCATATTTTACCTCACTTTTTGATTCTGATCTTTTTCATTTAAACCTTTGTGTCACCACAATTATAATAACAATCCCTTGGGCCAGAGTATCGATAATTTTCCCCTATCTGGGGCTTTTTTCATTTAATTTTCATTTAAATTTGGTGTTGTTATTAATTAAACCACCTTATCGATTTGTTTTTATTTTTTTTAGAAAGGCGAAATCCTCATGTTAAACATTTTATTGCTCATAGGTATAGCGGTGCTTTTGGGTTTCGGCGGGGGCAAGTATATAGTGAGGATAAAATCCCCCCAAGTTGTTGGATTTATCCTGGCGGGATTTATTTTAGGGGCTTCCGTTTTAAAGGTCTTTGACACGGCTTTGGTAGAGCAATTGGATATAGTCAGTTATCTGGCTCTAGGTTTTATCGGGTTTGATGTCGGGGGGGAGATGACGATAAAATTGTTTAGAAAACTCGGTAAAAGCATTGTAGTTATAACTATTTTAGAGGCATTTGGAGCATTTATATTGGTCGCTTCTGCTGTATTCCTTTACACCAAAGAGTTGCACACAGCGCTGATATTTGGGGGGTTGGCGTGCGCGACTGCGCCAGCTGCAACGGTAGTAGTTTTAAGAGAGTACAAAGCCTCAGGACCCCTGACTTCAACCCTGTTTGCAGTTGTAGCCCTAGATGACGCCATAGCCATTATCATCTATTCATTTGCTTCTGCCTTCTCCAAAAACTTTATCGGAAATGGGAGTATCTCCTTTAGCAAAGTTGCTGTAACCCCTGCAATGGAGATATTTGGGTCACTGATTTTGGGCATATTAATAGGAGCTGTATTGAGCCAAATAGTAATTAAAATGCACGACCCCAAGGAACTTCTAATAGTTTTGTTTGGGGGCATCTTGGTTTGCTCTGGAATGGCTCTTCAATTCGGATTTTCATTGATCTTGGCCAATATGGCTTTGGGTATGACTCTTGTTAATCTCCTACATGGGGACAAAGCTGCTTTCAACTCTGTAATGGCCATGGCTCCGCCTATTTATATTATCTTTTTCTTTTTGGTTGGAGCACGACTCCAGATCTCCTTGCTTGCACAACTGGGGGGTTTGGGACTCATCTACATAGTATTTAGAATACTTGGAAAGACCTCGGGCTCCTTTGTCGGTGCCCGTATATCCGGCGCAGAAGAGAATATACAAAAGTATCTTGGGCTCTGCCTATTACCACAAGGAGGTGTGGCTGTTGGTCTTTCCATTCAAGCGCTTCAAGAATTTAGGGCTTTTGGCCCATCCGGGATTCAGCTAGGACTTCTGGCCGTCAACATCATCGCTGCTACAACATTCGTTCTTGAGCTGATTGGGCCACCGTCCACAAGATATGCAATCATAAAAGCAGGCGAATCTCGAGTTGAGTAATACTGGGAGGCAAGATAGATTTAAGTATGGTGTAAAATCATATTTAACAGAGGATCAAGTATGGAAGAAATTAAGAGATACACCGTACCTTCGATTAAAATAAAAGATTTAAGAAAGATCATGGAACATAAAGTGGTTACGGTCCAGAAAGACTATACCATTGAAGAACTCGTGACGAAGTTTAGGGAATATGATTTTCATGGGTTTCCGGTTTTGGACAAAGATGAACTGGTCGGTGTGGTGACGAAAACCGATCTTTTGAAAATAATAACCATAACCGAGAGGAAACTGAGCAGGATGTTTGCCTCCCATGTGGAGGACATTATGACTCCCCATCCCATCACAATTACTCCTAAAACGAATCTACTTGAAGCGGTGGATATAATGAACAAAAACCGCATCAGAACATTGCCTATATTGGATGGTGAGAGGTTAGTTGGCTTGCTCTCGTATAGTGATTTGGTGAAAACCGTATTTAAATTTTGAACTTTTTGGTTGAAGCCTAACTATCGGGAACGGATATGGACGACATTTTGAATGAGTTGTATGTCAAAAAAATCTCTGTAGAAGAGGCCGAAAAAAGGCTGAAGGGGCGCTTTTTAGAAGTTGACGAATTTTTCATATCGTCAAATACCTAAGTTTTATAAGCCGCGCCCGAGATACCCGTCTTTCAATGCCAGAAATAATACTCCTCCTTGGTGTTGCGATTCTAACCGGCTATGTAGCGGGTGAGATATGTGAGAAGATTAATCAGCCTAAGGTTGTGGGTTGGATTCTGGGTGGTGTTGTTCTCGGGAGTTCTGGCTTTAGACTTTTCGAGCCAGAATTGTTAAATCTGCTGGATCCTATTAGCTTTATAGTGCTTGCGTTGATCGGCTTTGATATAGGAGGTGAGCTTTCATATGACATGTTGAGGAGGCTGGGAAAGAGTATCGCTACTATCTCCCTCTTCGAGGCACTGGGCTCCTTTGTAATGGTTACAACTGCCATTACTCTGGTAACAAAGGAACTGTGGATAGGATTGATATTTGGGGGGCTATCGGTTGCAACCGCTCCAGCTGCAACGGTAGATGTTCTACGAGAGTACCATTCATCTGGTCCATTGACCTCGACGACGTTTGCAGTTGTAGGGGTTGACGATGCACTTGCGATCATATTATATGCATTCGGAGCCGGCTTTGCTAAGATGCTGTTCACTGGAAAGGCGATTTCTTTTCTTGGAATTATGGAGGGGCCGTTAATGGAGATATTTGGCGCTCTCATACTGGGCGGAGCCATTGGAGTGGTCTTTGCATACACAACAAAATTCACCCACACTCCAAGGGAATTGCTCCTGCTTTCCTTCGGC
>JBHICB010000020.1:0-13924 GCA_046759365.1 Hydrothermarchaeales archaeon (SeqCode) | reverse complement strand
CTATCCTAACCGTCTTTCCCCTTTTCATCTTCAGCGTCTACTTCGGAAACGCTGTATTGCTGGGTGCCATTTTTCCCTTCATTTTTTTTATAATAAATTTAAAGCACATCAAAGACGTCAAATCTTATAAAGCGTTTCTAGCACTCTTCCTGGGCTATGAAAAGGATGCCGCAGATGTAGGGGAATTCGAGGCTTTATTGGGAAGAGAAGGCCATTTTGAGTTGAGGGCAAGCAAAGAGGCTCTTGGTGAAAAAGTAGAGGGGGAAGGAAAGGTCTGGGTTACACCCGCTATACCCTTTGTCATATTGATAACTATTGGGTTTGTAATCTCTGTTATTTACGGTGATATACTAAGTCTTTTAATGCTTAAGTTGGTATAATCTTTCTATTCAACTAGAATGGGCAGAGTTAAACAGAATCTGCTCCCTTTACCAAGCTCGCTTTCAACTGTAATTTTGCCTCCGTGTGCTTCGACTATTTTTTTGGCAATCGCCAGACCCATGCCTGTCCCTTCATAATGTCTTGAGCTGCCGCTCTCTATCTGGTAGAGGCGCAGGAAAATCTTCTCTTTGTTCTCCTCGGCTATACCTATCCCAGTATCAATCACACAAACTTCAACCATACCTGCTCCTTTTTTGGCTTCGATTGTAATGCTCCCCCCTTCTCGGTTGAACTTTATAGCATTACTACATAGATTTCGTAAGACATGTCCCAGTTGCTCAAAATCAGCCCTAACTTTGGGTAAATCATTTTCGATATTGACATTCATATTTATTTTTTTTTCAAGTATCTTCGGTTTAAACTCATCATTCAAATGCGAAATTAACTGAGTCACATCCACAGATGTTAGCATTAAATTCAATCCCCCTGCCTCCACCTCAGTGGCAGCTATAAGGTCACTTACTATGGAGTTCTGACGACTAAGAGCGTCAAGACTCACATCAATATATTCATTCCTCTCCTTCATGTCCGCTTCTGTCTTTAGCATCTCTAAAGCCCCTTTTATAATAGTAATTGGGGTGCGGATTTCATGGCTTATGTTTGAAATTATGTCGCTTTTAAGTGCATCCAAGGTACTGAGTTCCTCAAATGCCTTCTTGAGGGCTTCATGGGTCTCAATCCTGTCTGAAATATCCTGGATGATGGTAACAGCCTGGTCGCCTTCCTCTCCCTTTAACAGGTTGATATTTATCTCCACAGGTATCTCGAACCCTTGTTTATGTATGATAGAAAGTCCTATACGCCTCCCCATTCGTAAATTCCTGTAACTTTTAGGATATTTAAAGTAATTCTCCATATCCACGGCATGCCTTTTCCGGATCTCTGGTGGAACCAATATGTCATGGTCTTTACCAATAAGCTCATCAGGCTTGTAACCCGTAAGGGCCTCTATTTGCTTGTTAGCTAGGACGATTTTGGCCTGCTTGTCTACTATTAAAATAGATCCAGGAGCAGACTCTATAAGGTCCCGGAAAAATTTTTCTCTTTTTGCCGCTTTCTCTATGCGCTCGGACACATCCCTAACGACCTCCACTACACCTACTATCCCCCCGTTCTCATCTCTGATGGGGAAAGCAGATATCTCGGCATCAAAATACGTTCCATCCTTTCTAATATGTTTATGGAGGAGCCCTGAGACATTATCTTTTTTCAAAACCTCCTTAATGGAACAAGGTACATCTCTACAGGGGGAGTCATTTCCGTGCAACACCTCGTAACAGCTTTTGCCAACGACTTCCCCCCTTTGGAAACCGATCATTTTCACCATGGCGGGGTTGATATCGATAATTTTGTACTCTTTATCACAGACTGCGATGCCGTCGTTATTGTCGTTCCAGATGCTTTCCAGGAACTCTTTGGTTTTGGTATCCCTTGTTCCCGCTAATTTCATGATGACCCTATGTAAGTTAGATGTCTCTTTAATGATAAACTTTTATGAGAGACACGGAATAATCCTTAATCTTTATATTAAGAAAAACCAATAAATATTTCAAAAGTTTGGAGGTCTCTTATGGTTTCATTTAAAGATTGTCTAAAATCTATTATGGTTTTGTGTGTGGGCTTGGGGATTGTCCCCTTGGTATCTGCAGGAGGAATGATGGACGAATTCGGGTTTAGCAAACCCCTGCTTACTATCGCCATAATAATCGGAGTCATTTCATCCCTTTATGCTTTTGTGCCTAGTATAAAAATGAAAGGGGGAAAGATCGGCACCGGGCTGAGGCTCTACAGCATAGGGCTCCTATGTATAGTCCTCTCGCTACTCTCAGTGACATGGGCGAGTTATTCTCTTGGAGAGAACGCGGCGACGATCCACGACCTTTTCTTCATCATCGGCTTCTTGCTTATATTTCTGGGGACCAGGAACATCCTGAAATCGTTCGATGTCTAGGGAGGGTGTGAAAATACTATGGCAGACGAAGGATACAAAGATATCATTTCCGCCATATTGGAGCAGAAGGTCAGGTCTTTTGGTCAGCTGGCGGTGATGAGGGCAAAAAGCATCAAAGGTCTGGAGATCGACGCCGATAGAAACATCACCTCCCTTTCAGGTGACCCGCAGGAAATCCTGCGGGATTTGATAAAAAGCTTTGAGGAGATCGCCGGGAAGATCTCCACGGTGACGATAAAGAAGGTAATATTTCCTATATTACAGCAGTATCCTGACATCGTGCTGCCGGAGGAACTCAAGTAATCCCCCCAATCACAAGGGTTAAACCAAAAAATAATGTCCAATCCCTGGAAAAAAAGTAGCCCGGAGCGGATTCGAACCGCTGTCTTCGGCTCCAAAGGCCGAAATGATTGACCGCTACACTACCGGGCTTCGCAAAGATTTATTACGAGAACCAACCCTTATATGTTTTGAATAAATGGTAGCCCGGAGCGGATTCGAACCGCCGTCGTAGGATCCAGAGTCCCACATGATTGACCGCTACACTACCGGGCTTTAAAAGAGCGTGTATTTGACTTGAATGTATAAATCTTTGGGTGCTGGTATGTTTCAATATGGCAGGATTATAAGGCCAGTAAACTGTGCAATGGCAGGCATTGCTGTCCTGATAGGTGCGAAAATAGCAAGTGAAAATTTTTTGACACAGGGCGTCTTTTTTGCAATTATAGCAACTTTTTTTATATGCGGGGCAGGTAACACCATAAACGACTATTACGACCACGAGATAGACAAAATAAATAATCCTGAAAGGCCCATCCCATCCGGGAAAATTTCTCTAAAAAGTGCATATTATTATGCTCTCATCTTATTTTCACTAGGCATCATTTTATCGATTTTCATCAATAAATTGGCTTTTATTGTAGCCGTATTCAACTCCTTTTTGCTCTTTTTTTATGCCGGGAAACTAAAGACTGAAGGATTTGTTGGCAACCTTACAGTAAGTTATCTTGTCGCATCACCCTTCCTTTTCGGCGGTATAGCTGTTGAGGGCGTATTCGTCACTTTGATTCTGGTCTTCTGCGCTGGGTTCGCAAACGTCGGTAGAGAGATCGTCAAGGATATCGAAGACTATGAGGGCGACAAAGCATATGCAAAAACATTGCCGACAATAATGGGGTTTAACTCCTCTGGATGGATCGCTTTCTTATTCATTTTTCTGGCCGTAGCGATCAGCCCTTTGCCATTTGTTTTTAATCTCTTAAACACAGGCTATCTTGTAATCATTGCCACTGCAGATATTCTTTTTCTGTATGTGATGGCAGTGTTTTTAAAAGACATCACAATCAAAAGTGCTAAAAGAACCCAGAAACTGATAAAAATCGGGATGGGCATCGCCCTTTTCGCATTCTTTTTGGGAAGCTTCTAAACTTCTGGCCTTAAGTCTTTTATCCTGCCCAGGAAGGTACCGTCCAAGAGGTAGGCGTTAGCGCCTTCAAGATCGACTACCCCTTTGTTGAAGAATGGCCCGATAAGTTTTTGCTTACCTTCCCTGTTGAAAGGCGACCCGGTTATCAGGTCATTGAAGGCAGGCATTATTATTATCTCAGGCGTTCTTTTAAGGTCGTAGAAATCGTTTATTTTATGGTTAAACCTGGTTTTTATCCAAGCTGGTTCTCTGCTCCTTCGTCCAAAGTCGTCCACAAACTCTATGCAGGGGTGGTTATGCCCCATTATGATATGGTCAAAATCCACGCTTTTAGGCCATGAATGGCCGTGTGTCAATAGGGCATTGTCCACCTCTAAATGCTTTGAAATATCTATTCCTGGAAGCAACTGCTCAATCCTTCCATCGTGATTCCCCTTAACAATTACTATATCAAGATGCTTTTTAAGAGAATTTATAAACCTCGGTATGCCCCTGTATTCTTGTAGCGAGCTTTTAGGAATATTGTGTTTGAGGTCACCTAGAATAATCAATCTCTCGGCTTTTGCAGTTTCTGATAAAGTTTGGATTCTATCCTCCATTTTTTGAATCTGGGAGGGCACCTTAACACCTTTTTTGGAAAGCTGATGCTCTATCCCTATATGTAGATCCGCTATAACCAGCGCATCGCCTATCTTAAGGGCCTTTTCATTGTAAATAGGGGTGATATCCGTCATCGTGCAAAATTTTATCAATTACATTTAAATACCTTCTAGCACATCGCATATCCGTTCCGGAGGCTTAAGATGAAGGCGCAGGTAAGTTTGACCCCAACCGAATCCAAAAGACTCATCGCGAAGGCGGTAAAGGAGCATCAAAAAGTAAAGGACGCCTTAGAAAACGGCATCGTTGCCATCGCCCTCGGCTCGACTAACGCTTTTGTTGCAGAGGAGATCCTAGGAAGGACAATCGAGAAGGAGAGGTACGTTGCTGGGATAGTGGATGAAAAGGGCTCTTGTGTCGTTCCGGCAAAGGAGAGGATAAAGGAGTTTGTGCTGGAAAGGGGAAAAGTTATAGAAGAAGGCTTAGAAGATGTGGTAAATAGGATGGGTCCAAAAGATTTGGTCATCAAAGGGGGCAATGCCCTGGATTTTGATGGTGTCGTGGGTGTGATGCTTGGAAGTGAGACCGGGGGCACTATAGGACGGGTTTTGGGCATATTAAAGGCTAGAGGTATTCCTCTAATCATCCCCATAGGCTTAGAAAAGCTTGTCCCATATTCGATAAGTGATGTTTCGACCAAAACAGGCATTTACGCGATGGACCTCTCGACGGGTATACCTGTTGGCATAATGCCGGTTTCCGGAGAGGTTATAACCGAGTTAGAGGCATTCGAGATTTTAGTTGGAGTAGAGACATATCCCATGGGGTCCGGAGGTATGGGTGGAGCAGAAGGCTCTCACACGTTCCTTTTAGAGGGGTCCGAAGAGGATGTAGAGAAGGCCTTTGAGCTTGTAAAAGGAGTTAAAGGCGAAGCCCCTATGGTGGCATTGAGGGGGGATTGCACATCTTGCATATACATACAGTGCCCGAAAAATATCAAGCATAGTTAGAAACCCCCAAACTTAAGAACATTTTATCTGTCATTTACTAATGGAAACTTATTATCTTATGTTTGGGAGCGCCTCCCTGCAGCTTCTTTATCAAAATTGTTTCTTCCCTCCCTTTACCACTAATCACCAGGATGTTTTCGAATTTCTTTTCCATCTCTTCCAAGTTTTCACTAGGTATTTGCCTTGGATTGAGTGTTAGGAGGGTTGTACAGTTCCACTTTCGAAGGCCATCCAACTGCTGGTAGATGATGGTTGAAAGCTCTTTATAAGAGAAATACCTTAATAAATCGTTATAGACATCGAGCATCACCCTTTTGTGGCTGTCCTTCGGATATCTTTTTATGGTTTTTACTATACTTTGCCGGAGAAACACAGTGCTTGTGGGAATGATTATCCTGTTCTTTTTTTCAATTACATTGGGCACTCTTTTAGACGTATGTATATCCTGGTAAAGATCAATAAGGGTCAACTCTTCCAATTCTAGAAATTCCTTTCGCAGTTCATTCAGGATTACCTTCGATGGGTCCTTGGAGGTTGCGAAAATTACGCAATCGCGATCTTTTATGCCCTGCTTGACAAACGACATCAAGAATTCCTTTTTATGTCGTGTCTCTCCGCAAAGAATCAAAGTCGATGTCTTTCTTTGAAGCCCTCCTTCCGTGATTTCGTCAAGCTTTTTGACCCCTGTGGGAACCAAATCCAATAGATCTTCAATAGAAAAGCCGTAATTTAGAATTTCTTCTTTTATCCCGCTTTTAATGGGCTCATAGAGCAGGGTCTCCTCAAAGGGGAAAAGCTCTTCTAGCGAGTTAAGATATGATTTGAAATGGTTTATGAACTCTGCTCTGGAAAACCTCGTCTCATGAGGAATCTGTATTTTCTCGCCATCATATGCTGAATCTGCAAATACAGCGCTGATCCTAGACAATTTGTCAAAAAGGATTTTGTGTTCTACTGATGGCACGAAGGTTCTTATCCGCTCCATTAGATCGTTTACCAGCTTTTCAAACAACAAAGGATAGTATTTATCTTCTTCAAAGTTGGCTCTCAATTCCTCAGGCAAAAGCAAAATTTCCTCTTGTAGTATGTCCTCAATGTCCTTCTTTAAAGTTTTATAGAAATCATCTGTCACCACTGCAACTTTATTTTCGGTGGAAAGGTGATGTAAGTCAAAAAGCATCGCTGTTGCTACTGTATTCTCCGTCTCCTTATCTAACTCGTTTATGGCGAATCTCCTTGATGCAGCGACAAACCTAGCTTTTCCCATGTCTTTTGGATCTACATATCTATCGATGTTCTTCTCCCATATGTCCACCAGATAATCGCTTCTTAAAAAATGACCTGCAACAAAATTAAGTAGATCGGTTATGGCATACTCTTCCTCTTTCTCATACTTTGATCTTACGCCCAGCGTGTTGATGGCATATGTCTCGATTATCAGGACAAAAAAATAGGCTACAAAGAACATGCCGTGTAAAGGAAATCTGTCCACATTTGTCATCGATATGTACATCAGATATACAACAATAAAGACGGCAAAACTAGAAAGATAGGAAAGCTCGCTCCAGACATTCTTCTTCATAATCTCCTCAAAACCCTTGTGAGTGACGCTCAAATATGATATGAAGACTAATAGGAAAAAGGCGATAAAAAACAAAATAAAAGGATATGATTCCAACCTGATTTCGCTCAATAATCCAAGGGTTCTGTTGTAAGTAAAGGAGATTCCAAAGAAAATAATGAAGAAAAGCGAATATAAGGATACCAAGTATCTGGAGATGTCCAATTTTTTAAAGGAGAATTTTATATTTAAATCCGAGATAACCACATGCATGTCTGAGGCATATAGGATATAAAACACAAGGGCAATTAAGCCGAACAGCGTGGACAGTGCTCTAGTTCTAATTGTAAAATTGCTCCATTCCAAGGCGATCAATCCGAAGACATAGAATGTTGCAACCATGTGAATGGATAAACCAAATCTCAGGTAGTTCCAATATTTCAAATGTGTTCTGTTTGCAATGGCCCGGGTATATCCTAGAATATGCATTATTGCAACAATTATTACTAGTAGGAAAATGAGCAATGGAGCATAAGAAACGTTTTGATAGATGGCAAAAGTTGGATATTCTTTTGCAGTAAAGTAGAGGGAGGTTGCTAAAAATGCCAAGGTTATAGAAGTCGCTATTTTGACTATATCAAAAGGCATTAAGGCTTTCCATCTTGGGTGAAGAAGTGAAGGGTATTCTATGATATAACTAAAATAGAAGAATATTGCAAATACTACAGAAATTAGCCAGAAGAGTAGATAATAATAATCCGAGTAGAAATAGTTCCTCTCATAATATAAAAGGGAAGCACAATACAGGAAGATTGTGATATGCCCGCTGCCTGCTACAAAAAAAGGTTTGTATACAAAACCGGTCTTTTCGTAGGTTTTAGAAATGTGGAATAAAGAGTAGGTTATGTAAATAAGGATAATTAAAAAAATAAATGAGAATATAAGTAAGAATTCAAAATTTCTAAAACTTGGCAGTGGCGTGCGGGCCAATTCTAACAAAACAAAAGTACTTATCCCCACTGAGACTAATGAAATAATACCATATTTCGGCTTTAACAAGTTTATTTTCTGCTTGATGATCGGCTTAATTAGGTAATAGTGTGCCAAAATATCCATGAGCACAGTAATAGTATAGAAAACAGCAATTAACGATATGTAAAAAAAGCTAATTCTTGATTCAAGAAATATTTTATTCAGTAATAATGCAATCGCAATGGTATGAATTATTGCTGAAATATCCGCCCATAGTAAATAATCCCAAACTTTTGATTGAATAATCTTTCTTAGTTCTAAATACATTAAAGTGCCAATTGAAAGTTGGAAGACGTTGATCAAAAAGAAATAAAAAATAAAAGGATTGATCTGAAGCACCATAATGTAAATTATGTAGGTCAATTACTTAAAATTTGTTTTCTTCAGATCTACTCAAGATATTGGCAACCAATATCAAAATTTTAAAGAAATACATTTATTGGGGCAAATCTCGATACATTTATTGCATCCATTACAAAGATCTACAAAAACTGTTGATATCTTCCATTCTTTTACATAATCACTTAATCTTTTCGTACCAACTGGCTTTAAAACAAATATTTTTGCTGGACATATTGAGACACATTTTCTACAATCAGTAGGATTTAAACAATCCTCAACTTTAATCTTCATAAATTCACCACAGATTCTTAGCTGGGGTAAATTTGCGATCAATCAAATCAATGGCTTTCTGATCGCATCCAGTTTTACAAAGCCCACAACCATAACATTCTCTGATATCAATAAATGCTTTCTCCCTGTCAAAATCATAGCGAATTGCCCCAAATTGACATCTAAGTAGACAAATCTTGCATCCATTACAGAGGGTTGGATTTATTCTGGCAACAAATTCACTTTTAATCATCGTTGTTTTTGTCCCCATTACGTGTCTTTCTTTAAAGGCCGTGCAAGTTAGACTTGAGCAGTTGCAAATGGTCGCGATATAAGGCGCATTATAATAAAGGATAAGCTGGTATAGCCCCTCTTTATTCCATTTATTAAGGCGTCTAATTGCACTATTTGTCGATATTTCTTCAATGGAACTGTTTGGATTAGACTTCTCATATAATTCTGGAATGAGCCCAAAATTTAGGCAGGTATAACTTTCATCTCCCACAAGCTCTCTACAAACACAGGGCAATAAGGCCGGATTTTCAACCAATTCCAAAACCTTTGTTGCTTCTTCTATTGGGATAATTTGACCACTATGCAGTTTTTTTTCATATCGTTCCATTAAATTGACAGTAAGTTTGTTTAATAGAGGAATATCCTTAAATCTCTCCAAGAGTTCAGTGCCATCGACTAGCCATTCTTCGAAATATTTCCCCGAAATCTTTTCCAGAAACTCCAATCTCGCCTCCCCCATCTCTTTGGTATAGTTCTTTTTATTCAAGTACCACTTATCCCCCTCTCCGTGTTTTTTACATATATCACACATAGGAAGCCCTGCCCTTGTATTTTTACACCATAAATTGAATGTTGTTTTTGTATCTGTCCTATTATGATATTCTAACTCAGACCTCTAACAAGGATAAGTTTTAAGGATAATGGGATCCTTGATGGGTTCTTGGCCAATATCGTCAATATACGAGGAATTTGACCATATGGATTCTCAAATAATGCGTCAAAATCGGTGTTTTTCTCTCGCAGTTCAATGAGGAATTCAAAGAGGGTATTGAGGTCATTATCGCTCAACTTGTTGAAGACCTTCCTATTTTTATGCTGCGTTTTTAGTTCGGGGAATATGACTTCTTTGATCATCTTGTCATACTCGTCCAAATCGCAGCCTTTATAGATATTAGATGCAACCTTACCAGCTAGATAACCTGAGATTATTGCAGGTTTAACACCATAATGCAGGAAAGGATCCATTAATCTTGCAGAGTCTCCTACAAAAAGGACATTATTTGATCTAAATCTTACAGGCAATGAATCTGTGATGTACAAAGTCCCGTGAATATTTTGGATAATCTCAGCATTTTTTAAAACGGCTTTTATCACATCATTTTTTTCTACAAGATTCTGGAAATGCTGTTTTATATCAACTGTTTTATCTTCTCTAAATCCTTGGATCAAATATCCCACTCCATCCAAGGGGTCTTTACATAATAAGACATAACTCCCAGATGCATGTTTGGTACTAAAAAAAATCTCAGGGACTCCTTCTTCCATGTCGAAGTTATACCCCCCCACCCCATAACCAACGATCTTTGTGAAGGAATTCCCCAAATTTTCATAAATCTTTAAAGTATTGGCAAGGTTGGAATTCAGTCCCTCTGCATCTATCACAACCTTTGCTTTTATCTCTTCAGTTTTGCCATCTATCTTAGCAGTTAAAGAGCTTTTTTTACATTCAGAAACTCTAGAGTTAAGTAATAATTTTGCTCCTTTTTTTACTGCAGAATTAATCGCACTAACTTCAAAAGAATCATCAGATGGCCCTCTTTTTACCCAACAATCGGCTGTTTTAGAGTTAAGACGGAACCGGGCATTTGAAGGGGAATACCAGTTGGATTTATAAGAGAGATATCTTGTAGGTAGCTTGAGTTTTCTTATTATATCCTCTAGGCCAGTTTTTTCAGCAAAATCGATTTTCTGACTTGTAAATCCACCGACTTTACTTGCCTTTTCTAAAATCAGGACCTTGTCTGAACCATGATGCAAACAACTTAAAGCAGCGACGCTTCCAGATATCCCCGATCCAACAACTAGGACATCACACTCCATTGTCACTTAACTACCCTCTTCTGAACCGATTTTGATTCAACAAAAACCAGTAACTAAGAAGAGCTCAGAGGCTATTTAAACCTTTTTAAATCTCAAAAAAAGCAGTATCAGAAGAGGTAAATAACAACCGATAATAGCAGAGTCAAATCTATTAATATATTGTAAAATGCAGTTTTTTGTGCTTTTTCTCTTTTCCAGAACATAGCTCCCACGCCGCTTATATTAAGGCGTTACTGGGATATAAAACTTACGATAGCTAAAAAATGGATTTCAACTTGCTCTCGGTCCCTTAATGGTTAAAGAGTTTTACAGGTCACTTACCTTTGCCCTTTTTGGAGGATTTAGTCTTCTTCTTTTTCGGTGCGGCTTTCCCTTTCTTTTTTGGTTTTGTCTTCTTTTTGGACTTAGCCACCTTTTTTGGTTTTACCTTCTTTTTCTCAAGTTTTTTTGCCTTTACAGGCTTGGCCTTTGGTTTGGATTTTTTGGGTTTCTTCTTTATCTTCTGGGAAAGTCTGCCTACAACCACCATGTCTCCTACCGCATTTCCCGGCAGGCCTCTGTCGAATTTTGTTAAGTAGGCCATCTTTCCATGAGGTTTTAACACTCGCCCTGCAATGGCTTTTTCAGTTCTAGTCTTCCAAAAAACTTTCTTGCCGATCAATTCTGAAGGGTCCCCTTCAACACACTCAATTATTGGATGATTTGAATAAGAGGTTCTTCTACCCCCTTTAAAACCTGTAATCCTTGCTTCCATTTTATCTTCCTCCATGAGGCCAATTCATCTATAACGCTATCTGTTTGTGAAATGTTAAAAGAAATATATATATTCTGAACCTTTAAGGGCAAATATGCTTTTCTGTGGATAGTGGTGTTTTTTTGTTATTTTCTTCATGTTTTATTTCTCTACTTCCTCTCTTGTCAAAAGTCCCTTTTCACTCAGATAGGAAACCACAATTGTTCTAACGATCTCCGAGTCTCTGTCTCCCATTTTTCCGCCTAGATTATCTTCGATTATGCTCCAAAGGTCTTCTGAGAAGGATACCAAAACTCTCTTCTTTTTTTGTTCCATGACATAGTCAATAAATTTACTCCCATATATATCTTTCGTGATAGTCATATTACGGTATCGATTACTTTTCCTATGCTCTCTTGGCAAAATCATATCTACTATTACTCCCATATATCTCTATTGTAATAAAAGGGATAGATTAATGATAAGCGCCAAAAAAACTTCAGATACACTTAAATCTGGAGAAAAACTGGGACTTTGCATTGAGGAGTATCAGGAAGTCCAGACATGGCTTAAGATGGTTAGCAAGAATTCAAGTAAAAGTTATCTCAGTGCTCTCAAGAAGTTTTGCGAGTTCTGTGGAAAAACACCGAACCAATTAATTCTTGAAAGGGACAAGGAATTAAGAAACCCCGACCCCAACTCTAGGACTGGCATACGGGACCTGATCTTGGATTTTAGGACTTATCTAGAGAAGGAAGGGTACGCACCTAAGACCATCAACGCCTCGGATGGTTATATACGTGGGTTTTTCACCGCCGTGCTTGGGAGAGAGGGCATGATCAATGTCAAGAATTATCGGAACGGCTTTGTTTCAAAGAAGAAGGATTTGGTGCCGACTCTGGAAGAGCTCAAGAAGATGCTGGATGCCGTCAACATGGAGGAGAAGTTTCGCATCCTCTTTGTAGCACAGACCGGCATGAGGGTATCTGACGCCCTTGCTTTGAGGTTTGGTGACATTCAGAGGGAGCTGGAGCTTGAGAGGGTGCCGTTGGCAATAACCTACTTGCCAAAGAAGGATAGGGAGAGCATAGGTGAGAGGATAACCTTCTTGGCAAGTGATGGCGTGGAGCTACTAAAACAGTATCTAAAATGGAGGGAGAGTAAAGGAGAAAAGATTACCCTTGAAACTCCACTCTTTTCGAGCAGGACAAAAAGAGGGATTAGGCCACTGACCCAGCAAAAGTTTAACCTTACAGTAAAGAGGGCTGCTGAAAGGGCAGGGCTTGACGGAAATGGGAACGGTAAATACGGCGTCATTAGAACGCACTCTTTGAGGAAATTCTTCATCACCCAGATGACTAATCACGGAGTCGAGGACAAGATCATCAACTTTTTTGTCTGCCATAAGATCTCCGATGTGGACAGGGTTTACTGGTCTAGAAGAGTGGAAGCTCTCAGAAAGATATACGCTGAAAGGCAGCGCTATCTGAACCCTATAAATCATGTCAGGGAATACGACCTGAGCAAGATAGAGGACATAAAAGCCAAAATCAAAGGCTTGGAAAAACGGATAAAAGATCTTGAAACGTCGAAAATAAAATCCAGTAATTATCAGGCTAAAATAGTGACCTCCGAGGAGGAGGTCATCAAATTCGCTGAACTGGGATTTGATTGTCAGCCGATAGCACATAGTAGATGGCTGATGAGATGTAAAAGGGAGGGCTTCTTTTGAGCTACGTAACTCTAGATATTGAAACCGCTCCTTTGGAGATAAAGGACAAAACGATTTTGGAATACCTAATCTCGAGACAGTTTGTGATAAGCCTTCATCCAGCCTTCTCCAAGGTTATAATGATAGGGATGAAAGAGAACGATGGCGAACCATTCTGCTTATATGGAGACGATGAAAACGAATTGCTGGAGGATTTTTGGAGCTATATTTACTGGAAAAAGCCCGATAGGGTCGTGACCTTTAATGGTTATGGCTTTGACGTACCCTTCATCTATATCAGGTCTATTTTCAGCGGCATCAAAAGACAGCCTTGCTACGAGATAAACAGGAATAAGTGGCGTATGGAGAAGTCCAACCACTATGACTGTATGCTGGCATTGTCTGATGGGAACAGCTTCCATTATGTCTCATTAGATGTCTTATGCAGATTGTTTGAGATACCCGTCTCTGAAGATCGACTGACCCCGAAAGAGATGGCCAGACATTACAGGGATAAGAACTGGGGACCTATAGTAGAGTATAATAAAGAAGATGTTGTGTTGACGGAAAAACTGTATGAGGAGATCAAACACTGATTTGATATACCTTTAAACCTCAAACCTCTCATATCTCTCAAGAGTTTTCTTGTTAATGGAAGGTTTTACAGCATCCATGGTATCTGTCAAGTCCTTCATTTCTATCTTTCTCTCTCCACCTTTGTGAATTGCTTCC
>JBHICB010000019.1:0-14131 GCA_046759365.1 Hydrothermarchaeales archaeon (SeqCode) | reverse complement strand
CCAATGAGCGACTGAAGAAAGGCATGATAGACGAGAAAGACTTAAAGGAAGCAATGATTGAGGAATATGTTTTAGGTGCGAAATTCAACGCCAATTATTTCTGGTCCCCTGTAACCGGAGATCTGGACCTTTTAGGTTTTGACAGGAGAATACAAACAGATATAGACGGCATCCTCGACCTGCCTGCAGATGAACAGATAGAGCTCGGCATTCCGACCCAGAACATAGAGATAGGGCATACCGGCGCTACTATGCGCGAATCCCAGATTGAAAAGGTCTTCAAGACAGGAGAGAAGTTCGTAAACGCATGTAAAAAAGAGGTGCCCCCTGGGATGATAGGTCTTTTTGCCCTTCAAGGTGCTGTTGACAAGAATTTGGATTTCTATGTATTTGACGTCAGTCCCAGGATCCCAGGCTGTCCGTGTGTGGAGCCGACTTCACCCTACATGAAATACAAGTATAACAAAGAAGTAGGCCCAGGGAGAAGGGTGGCAATGGAGACGATATCCGCTCTGAAAGCAGATAGACTTGAGGACATAGTGACCTAATTTTTAAAAAGAGGGTATGTAAGATTGATCGAAAAAGGAGAGGCCCTGGACATTTTAAAAGATTACAACAAAGAGGAGATAGCAGTAGCTACCCTTGGGAGCCATTCAGCCTTACAGATATTAAAAGGGGCCAAAGAAGAAGGGTTTAGGGCCATTGCCATATGCAAGAAAGAACAGAAGATAATATACGAACGCTTCAGGGTAGCAGACGAGATTATCACACTAAATGATTACAAGGATATAGTAAAAGAAGAGAACCAGCAAAAACTTAGAGAAAAAAACTGTGTAATTGTCCCCCACGGATCTCTTATAGCCTATGTGGGCGTTGATGATATCGAGGAAAACCTGAGGCTTCCTATTCTTGGCAATAGAAGAATATTGCGATGGGAATCAGACAGGACCATGGAAAGGCAGTGGCTTGAAGATGCAGACATAAAGCTTCCCAAAGAGTTTAAAGACCCGAAAGATATCGACAGGCTTTCCTTGGTAAAATTCCCGGGTGCAAGAGGCGGCAGAGACTATTTTTTGGCTAAAAACTACGATTCTTTTAAAAGAAAATCCTCAGATTTTGTAAAAAGAGGGAAAATAACAGAAGAGGACGTAAGGAATGCAACCGTACAGGAGTACATCTCCGGAGTAAATATGTACCTCTCATATTTTTATTCGCCACTAAAAGACGAAGTCGAACTATTCTGCATCGACAAAAGATACGAGTCAAATATAGATGGATTAACAAGGATACCGGCAAACGACCAAAAAGTAGTCTATGAAGATCCCAGATTTGATGCAAGCTATGTTGTGGTGGGCAATTTCCCGATAGTAGCCAGGGAGTCCCTGCTAAATCAGGTGTTTGAAATGGGCGACAGGATAGTTGAGTCGTCCAAAAAGATTGCACCGCCCGGTATGATGGGCGCTTTTTGTCTGGAGACAATGATAAACGACGATCTAAAATTTATTGCATTTGAAATATCCGCAAGGATAGTTGCAGGGACAAACCCGTTTACCAGCGGCTCTCCTTACAGCTATCTGCTATACGGGAGCAACATGAGTATGGGGCGAAGAATCGCAAGAGAATTGAAAAATGCGATAGATCAAGACATGGTAGCAAAGATTATAACTTGAGGGGACTCTCCTCCGGTTTACTATATCTTAGTGTAACCCTTGAATGCCTTGATTTGCGTGTTGAAGAGGGGTTGATAGGATACTGCTCAAAAAGAAGCTTAGCAATCTTATAGCCAAAAAACATCATTGGGAATACCATTATCATGATAGGCCATGTCTCTTTTAAAAGTATCATAAAGGTCTGTTTGTCCAACACCAGTATAAACAACGTAGTAAAGATCCAGACGATGCCAAACCCCATCAGAAAAACAGCCCGGTTCATCTCTTTTACTGCTAGGGCAAATTTTAATGCTATATTTTGATCCAAATTCTTTGTCTCCTTCAGTTTTGATGAAGGGACAAATAGAGTTGGGCCGCCTACATCAGACGGCCTCATATCTTCTCGGGATTATACTCGAGATCCGCCTCTAATTTATCCTTAACTCTATTTTGTAAAAAGGATGATAAATAGGTTTTTTTGGGATAGTTTTCAAGAAATTTAGAATTAGTTGAAATCTTTTTCAATAAATTTAAATACTCAAATGGTTTATGTCTCTACATCACGAGGTGGGAGAGGATGGAAGTTGTCAATGTTGAAGAAAATAGTAGAGGCGATAAATACGAGTCATACTTTTTGAATATAATACTTCTTGCCTCCCTGTTATTGACCGTGGTTTTTGTATTTGTAACTGTGTTTTTGGTAAAGGTCTTTGCCAAAGTTGGATAATTTGATTGCTCAAATAGATTTTATATTTTGAAGCCCTAATTTTGAATGAAAATAACCTATCCTCGCTTTTTAATAAGAATTGAACTCTTGCTTGAATTGAAAAAATAGATGATAGATATGGGGCGGGTTCATCTGAAAAATTAGAGGTGGATCTCTAAAATCAGTAATACCTGCCCTATAGCAAAATACATTAATCATGCTTAATAAACATTATGTTAATCGTGAATGTCTCCTAATCGCATTTGGTCTAAAATCTGGACGTCAGGATACCAATAAAAAAGTTTAAATGTTAAAAAGAAATATCTTGCTCTGAATAGTATCTAATTTGTTTCTTTTTTGTGGTGAAAAATCCATGGTAAATGATGTATTATTAGAAATTAAAGAAGCTGAGAGAAGAGCAGAAGAACTTATTTCAAAAGCGAGTGATGATTCTGTGGAAATAGTGGAGGACGCAAACAGAGAAGCACAGGAGATCAGAAACGCATCAAGAGAGGAAGGAAATAAGACATCAATGGAACTTTTGAAAAAGGCGAAAGAGGAAGGGGGGAAGGAAGCAGAAACGATTACAGAAGAGGGGAGGATAAAGGCCGAAAATATCAAAAAAAGTGCCCAGAAAAATTTGAATAAAGCGGTTGAAATTATTTTAGACTCGGTTTTGGGAGAGTAGACATGTTTTTTCCTGCAAGGATGAGTAAAATAACAGCTGTAGTTCTTGATGAATATAAAGAAGTCATGGTAGAGGAATTACATGAGCTAGGTGTAGCCGAGATAAGGAACGTTGCTCTAAAGACGGAGGAAGAAAAGCCTCTGATATCTATTGCAAAGGCCGATGAAAGGACAAGACAGATCTCACCGCTTTTGACGCGAACAAGCAGACTTGTAGAAACCCTTGAGCACTTTAAAAGAGTTGAGAAGAAGCCTTTAATCAAAGCCATCTTTGAAGCAAAGAAAGAAGAAGTCCCCGTTACAGTAAAACGGGACTATGAAAGATTAGTCTTGGATGCTACAAAGACAGTGGAGGGTCCCGAAAAAAGTGTAAAGGAGCTGGAAGATTCTCTTTCCTTAATCGAAACAGAGATAGAAGAATCCACAGCTTCTATTGGAGTTCTTGAAAAACTGATAGGCCTTGATTTTGATCTAACCTACCTCGGGGAATCTTCATACCTATTCGTTACAAGCGGTGAGGTCCCAAGAGAAGAATTAGGGGAGTTAAGGGCAAAGATAGAATCCCTAAATGTGGTTCTGATCTCAGATGAGATCGATGATAGAAGCATAATCGTTGTTGCAGGATTAAAAGAGGATAAAAATAATGCCTATGAAATACTCAGGAAACAAGGATTTGAGGAATTCGCCTTACCCCCGTTGAAAGGAAAGCCCCAGGATGTTTTAACTGAGCTTCACGAGAAAATAGAAGAACTCAACGGCAAAAAAGAAAAATGTCTAGACAAATTAGCAGACTTGGCAGACAAACATCTTAAAAAACTTCAAATAACAAAAGAACTGCTGAGGATTGAAGAGGAGAGGGCACATATCTTAAGCAGATTCGGTAAGACGGAGAGGACCTTTGTTATCGAAGGGTTTGTCCCGAAAAAGAGGTTAAATTCGACTCTAAATCTTTTGAAAGAAAAAACTAAAGGCTATGCCTTCATAAACGCCGAAGAACCAGCGGAACCTGAAAAAGAGATCCCTATACTCCTAGACAATCCAGGCCTCTTTGGGGCATTTGAGGTAATAACTGAAACCTATTCTATGCCAAAGTATTCTGAGGTAGACCCAACTTTCCTGATAGCCATATGGATGCCATTGTTCTTCGGAATATGTCTTACAGATGGGGCCTATGGAGTAATGTTGTTTGCAGTTTCTTGGTTCCTTTACAAGCGATCTTCTGGCGCAATAAAAAGCATCAGCACTATCCTCCTGCTTTCTTCAATCCCCACGATCATTTTTGGGATATTGTTTGGCAGCGTATTCGGGGATTTCTTCCAGACCTTTTTTGGAATTCAATTTGGTGTATTCGACCCGCTCCAAAAGGCCGTAGTTGCATTGATCCTTGCATTCATAATAGGTGCCATCCACCTTAATATTGGTCTCATCCTTGGGATAAAGAGAAAAATAGCTGAAAAAGACTTTAACGGCTTATTATATGAACAACTCTGGAAAGTTAGTATGGAAATAGGCACAATATTTCTTATACTCATGATGATGGGCTATCCCCCGATATTCTACCAAATTGGATTGATATTTTTGGGAATAGGTGCCCTTATAGTATTCAAATCTGCAGGGCCATTAGGGATAATGGATATAACAGCCCTTATGGGTGCGGACATGTCCTATGCTCGTTTGCTTGCCTTGGCACTTGCAACTTCTGCCATTGCAATGACCATAAATCTCATGAGCAACCTCATCGGAGGCATAAAATTTTTTGGCATAGGAGTGGGCATACCATTCGCAATTCTGTTATTGGTAGCAGGCCATTTCCTGAATTTCTTAATTAATGCATTCGGTGCCTTTATACATTCGATGCGTTTGCATTACCTTGAATTTTATGGAATGTTCTATGAAGGCGATGGAAAGAAATTCTCGCCTTTTGACTCTAAAAGGAAATTGACAAAAATCGACAGGAGGTGAAGCAATGGTAGAAGTAGACATCAACGTAGGTTTAAGGGCAATTGGTGCCGGACTTGCAATCGGCATAGGAGCAGCTGGCTCTGGATTAGGTCAGGGCAATGCTGCAGCAGCAGGCCAGGGCGCAGTAGCTGAGGACCCAGACCTCTTCGGTAAAGCCGTCGTTTTGACCGCAATGCCAGAGACCCAAGCCATCTATAGCCTTATTGTGGCTATATTGATAATAGTACTATTGAAGTAGATTTGAACGGACGGTAGATTATGGAAGGATCAACAGATGCGCCTTCCGTGCAGGTCCAGAATATTATAGATAAAATAATGGACGACGCACAGAAGAAGGCCAAAGAGATAGAAGATAAAGCCAAAGAAGAGAAGAACTCAGTTTTGGCTGACGCAAAAGAAAAAGGTGAAAAGACCAAGGCTGAAATCATAGCCAACGGTGAAAAGAAGGCGAAGGCCGAAAAGGACAGAATAATAGCCGATGCCAGAGTCAGGGCTAGGAAGGTAACATTAAAGGCGAGAGAAAGAGTTATAGAAGAAGCATTCGCCAAAGCCACCAAGGAAATAGGAAAGGCCACAGCTACAAAAGGCTACCAGGAGACGTTGAAAAGACTGATCCAAGAATCCATCTCAATAGTTGGAAAAGGAAGCATAGAGCTCGTCTTAACTTCTCGTGACAAGAAGCAGTTAAAGGCAGAAGATCTGGAAGGAATGAAAGACGTAAGTATTTCGAGCGATGAACTTCCTAGCATGGGGGGGGTTATAGTTAGGAAAGTAGATGGAAGTGTGGAGATCGATAACACAATAGAAACGCGTATACAAAGAGGTAAATCCGATCTAAGAAGGAAAGCTGCTGAGATCCTATTTGACGAAGGAGGATAAGATGACACTAACCCAGACTTTGGGCGAGACCATATTGAATTACAAATATTCATATCCGGTAGCCAGGGCCAGAGGCATGAGAAGACACCTATTAACCGACAAACAACTTGCAACGATAATAGACTCCAGAGACCTAGAAGGCAGCCTAGATATCCTAAACAGCACAGCCTATGGATCTATATTGGCCGAGACGCCAACAAAAGGATTCGCAGAAATGGAACAGGCACTAAATAAGAACCTTATTGGGACACTACTGAAGATACACAGGTTCCTTCCAAACAAAGTTAATGAGATCTTCTACTGGTATTTGGTAAAGTACGAAGCAGCGAACTTAAAGACCATATTAAGGGGCGTGTTTGCCAAAGTGCCGAAGGACGAGATTATCAACAACCTCCTCCCAATGAGTTTGAACATTAAAAAGTCCGTATACGAGGACCTCGCAGGCATGTCAAATATCGAGGAAATTGTATCCTCTTTGGATTCGACTATATTCGGTCCTGCTTTGACAAAAACACTGCCAGAATATGAGAAGAGCGGCCTTTTGTTGCAGTTAGAAACTGCGCTGGATAGATTTGCATATGAAAATCTTTGGAAAAAGGCGTCGAATTTCAAGGGAACGGATGTTGAGTTTTTGAAGAAGGCCATCGGAATCGAGATAGATATCTTAAATCTCAAGATCCTGATAAGATCAAAGGTCGAAGATATAAAACCGGAGGAGGTTTCAAAATACCTTATACCAAACGCTTTTGAATTGAAAATTAAGAAGCTAGCCTCGTTGAGCAAATTAGAAGAAGTTGACGCCATCGTCAATGCCTTGGAGAACACCATTTACTATAAACCTCTAGAGGATGGGATCGAGAAATACAAGAAGACAGGAGAACTAAGCCCATTCGAAAGGGCCTTGGATTCCTATTACTCCAGTCTGGCGTTTAAACTCCAGCAGGACCAGCCCCAGGGCATGGGTCCGATTTGGAGATATATCATGGATAAAACGACAGAAATTCGAAACCTTATTCTTATACTCAAATTGAAGGAGGAGGACTTTACGCCAGAGGAGATAAAGAGCCTTGTCTGAGGTAGTAAGATGAATATATCCGTAGTCGCTGATCACACAACCGTAACGGGATTCAGATTGGCGGGAATTAAAGACTGCCATGAAGTTGAGAAATCAGAAGACGCCGAGGAGGTTTTGAGGTCCTTAACAAAAGAAGAGGACATGGGCATGATAATTATAACCGAGGCAATAGCAGAAAAACTGAGAGGGGAGATCGACGCCCTGATTGAAGGGAAGGTTACTCCTCTAATTGTAGAGATACCAGACTCAAAAGGTCCATTACCAGGAAAGGAAGATCCCATTAGACGGTTGGTAAAGAGGGCAGTGGGTGTCGAGATAAAATACGAATGATTATCAGAGGTGATTGAAGTTGACAGAAGGTGTTATAGTCAAGGTCGCAGGTCCGGTTATCACAGCTGGGGACATGAAAGGTTCCCAAATGTATGAAGTGGTAAGGGTAGGTGAAGATGAGCTTATAGGCGAGATAATCGAGTTAGAGGAAGACAAAGCGATAATACAGGTCTATGAGGAAACCGCAGGCATAAGCCCGGGTGAGAAGGTTATTGGGACAGGACTTTCGATGTCCGTTGAATTAGCTCCCGGGATACTCAAAATGATTTATGATGGGATCCAGAGGCCTTTGGAGATAATCAAAGACAAGGCAGGGGATTTCATTACTCGGGGAATAGATGTCCCCTCTGTCTCTAGGGAGACTAAATGGGCATTTAGTCCCACAGCCAAGGTTGGGGAGAAGGTTGAAGGAGGGGATTTCCTAGGAGAGGTACAGGAGACGGAGGTTATCCTTCACAAGATAATGGTTCCTCCAAATGTAAAAGGCGAAATCAAATCAATTGTCGATAATGGAGAATATACAGTCGAAGATGTAATCGCTGTTGTAAAAACATTAGAGGGCGAAAAAGAGCTTAAAATGCTCCAGAAGTGGCCGGTCAGGATAGGAAGGCCCTACAAAAAGAAACTCGACCCAGATATCCCCTTGATAACAGGGCAGCGGATTTTGGATACCTTCTTTCCTGTAGCAAAGGGGGGAACTGCCGCTATACCCGGTCCTTTCGGTTCTGGAAAGACCGTTACTCAGCATCAGCTTGCAAAGTGGGCGGATGCGGAAATTATAGTCTATGTCGGCTGTGGAGAGCGCGGAAATGAGATGACAGAGGTCTTGGAGGAATTCCCGGCACTTGAAGACCCGAAGACTGGAAAGCCTTTGATGGAAAGAACTGTTCTTATCGCCAACACATCAAATATGCCGGTTGCTGCAAGAGATGCCTCCATATATACTGGGGCCACGATAGCCGAATACTATAGAGATATGGGTTATAGCGTGGCCTTGATGGCTGACTCCACATCCAGGTGGGCAGAAGCCATGAGGGAGATCTCGGGCAGACTTGAGGAGATGCCGGGAGAAGAGGGGTACCCAGCCTATCTCGCTTCTAGACTCGCTGATTTCTATGAAAGGGCGGGCAGGGTTATTACTCTGGGAAGCGACAGTCGTGGGGGGTCCCTTACCATGGTCGGGGCTGTTTCTCCGCCTGGAGGAGACTTCTCAGAACCAGTAACACAAAATACACTAAGGATAACAAAGGTCTTTTGGGCATTGGATGCAGCTTTAGCAGACAGGAGGCATTTTCCTGCTATAAATTGGCTAAGATCTTATTCCTTATACTTGGACAGTATCGAGGGATGGTGGAGCGAGAATGTATCTCCTGAGTGGAGGCACCTGAGAGGAAGGGCAATGGCCCTATTGCAAAAAGAAGCCGAACTCCAAGAGATCGTACAGCTTGTAGGGGCAGATGCCCTCCCAGATAGGGAGAGGGTTGTGCTGGAAGGTGCGAGGGTCATAAGGGAGGATTTCCTTCAGCAACATGCCTACCACAAAGTCGATACATATTGCAGTGAAAATAAACAGTTCAAAATGCTCGAGGTTATGCTGAATTTTTATGATGCAAGCAACGATGCTGTCAATGAGGGCACACCTGCAAAGGACCTGGCAGAGTTGGAAGTTCTAGACGATATTGCTAGGTTAAAATACGTCCCAGATAAGGAATTCGACGAAAAGGTCAAAGAGATCACGATAAAGATACAAGATCAGATAAAAGCATTAGGCAGGGAAAAGGTTTAGAGGTGAAGGACATGGAAGCATCCAAGATAAAAGAGTATACGTCAGTCACAGAAGTCGCAGGCCCATTGATGATAGTTGAGGGAGTGGAAGATGTAAGTTATGGGGAGGTTGTTGAGATAAAGATATCCTCAGGAGAGAGTCGCAGAGGCCAGGTATTAGAGGCAGCCGTAGGAAGGGCGGTAATTCAGGTATTTGAAGGCACCAGAGGCGTTGACACTCTGAGGACTAAGGTCAGGTTTACAGGCGACACAATGAAGCTTCCAGTTTCATTAGAGATGGTGGGCAGAATCTTCGACGGAACAGGCAGACCAATAGATGGTGGTCCAGAAATAATAGCAGAAAAAAAGCTGGATATAAATGGCGATCCGTTAAATCCGACAGCCAGAGAATACCCTAGGGCCTTTATACAGACTGGTGTCTCTACCATTGATGGGATGAATACACTTGTAAGAGGTCAGAAACTTCCGATTTTCTCTGGATCGGGTTTGCCCCACAATGAACTTGCTGCCCAGATAGCCAGGCAGGCCCGTGTGCTAGGAGAGAAGGAGGAGTTTTCTGTGGTCTTTGCTGCCATGGGAATCACCTTTGAGGAGGCCTCCTTTTTCATGAGAGATTTTGAGAGTACAGGCGCTATAGAGAGGGTCACCGCGTTTCTTAACTTGGCAGATGACCCAGCTATTGAAAGAATCATCACTCCCAGAATGGCATTGACGACTGCCGAATACCTCGCATTTGAGCATGATATGCAGATCTTAGTCATTCTTACAGACATGACAAACTATTGCGAAGCCTTAAGGGAGATCGCTGCTGCAAGAGGCGAGGTACCAGGGAGGAGAGGCTACCCGGGTTACATGTATACTGATCTGTCCACCATCTATGAGCGTGCCGGAAGACTCATAGGGAAAAAGGGTACTATAACTCAGATGCCGATTCTGTCTATGCCGGATGATGACATAACGCATCCCATCCCAGATCTAACAGGATACATAACCGAAGGACAGTTTGTTCTATCCCGGGAACTACATAGAAAGGGTATTCATCCACCTGTTGATGTGCTCCCATCCCTCTCTAGGCTAATGAAGGGGGGTATAGGGGAAGGCCATACCAGGGAGGACCATTCGAATGTCTCAGACCAGCTTTACTCTGCGTATGCAGAAGGGAGAGATCTTAGAGATCTTGTAGCAATTGTGGGAGAAGAAGCCTTGAGCGATAGGGATAGGCGCCATCTGGAATTTGCGGACCGCTTTGAGAGAGAGTTTGTAGCGCAAGGTAGAGATGAGAACAGGACCATTGAGCGGACCTTAGAGATAGGTTGGGACCTTCTAAGTATACTACCAGAGAGAGAATTAAAGAGGATAGACGACAAATACATTGAGAAATATCATCCTGCTCACAAGGAGACTTGAGGTAAAATATGGCAGGCATGATAGAAGGTGTAAATCCCACGAGGATGGAGCTTTTAAAACTCAAAAACAAGGCAAAGCTTGCTGCAAAAGGACACAAGTTGTTAAAGGAGAAGAGGGACGCCCTAATTATGGAGTTTTTTGAGATAGTGGATAGTGCAAAGGGAGTAAGACAAAACGTTGAGGAGAAGTTGGCTGGTGCCTTTAGGTCTTTGATAATAGCCCAGGCGACATTGGGCACTGTGAAGGTAGCCACGGCTTCAATGGCGATAAAATCGGAAGTAGCCTTAGATATCGAAGCAAGAAACATAATGGGTATTAAGGTGCCTGTGATCGAAATAGGGGAGACAAAAAAAGCACTTCTTGAACGAGGCTATGGATTAGTAGACACCTCCGCTCAACTAGATGAGGCAGCACTGCGATTTGAAGAGGCACTTCAGGCCATTACCGAACTCGCCGAGATAGAGGAGACTGTAAAACTATTAGCCCAAGAAATAGAGAAGACCAAACGGAGGGTCAATGCCTTGGAGAATATAGTCTTGCCGAGACTGGAAGCGACTGTAAAATATATCAGGATGCGCCTCGATGAGATGGAGAGGGAGAATTTCTTTAAACTTAAAAGGATAAAGGCGATGATGGAAGAGTAGAGATGATTCCTCTACCTATATCTCCTCTTCCAGATGGAAATTAAATCGCTTAAGATTGCACTATTTGTTGGGATTGCACCCGCTCCTCTGCCTACTATGGTTATATCTTTTGCTATATCTGTCTCCAGCATTGCAACATTCAGTGTGCCGTCCACATTTAATGGATGATTTTTCGGCACTAAACGAGGAGCAACCTCCAAGTGATTATTCCTAACCTCGCCAATAAGCTTTATAACATATCCTTCTTCATCAGCTAATTTGATAGCTTCAGGTGTAATCCTCCTTATACCCCGAACCTTGACATCTTTATAAGTCGCATCTATCCCCATAATAGCATTGGCAAGGATTACAAGCTTGCTTGCGGTATCGCTGCCGTTGATATCATACGAAGGATCGGCCTCAGCAAGACCGAGTTCTTGTGCTTCTTTTACCGCTAAATCAAGGGAGCAGCCTTCCTTGGCCATCCGCGAGAGAATGTAGTTGGTCGTACCATTTAAAATGCCTTCTATGGCGATGACTCGATCTCCAGACAAGGCCTCTTTTGCTAGGTTTATCAATGGGGTTGCGCCACCGGCGGAGGCCTCAAACTTAAATTCGACATCGTTCTTTTCAGCCAAATTCTTTAGTTTTTTAAATTCCAAAGCAAGGGGCCCTTTATTTGATGTCATCACATGCTTTTTATTATTCATGGCTGAAAGCATATGGGAAAGTCCAGGCTCACCTGTTTTTATATTTGTAGGGGTAACTTCCAGCACAACATCGGCATCGATGCTCTTTATCGCATCCAGGCCAGACATTTTAGTGGCCTTCGGGTGGGCAATTATCTCGCCGCTCTTCGCCATTGTGTCCAGAGCATCTTTCAGGTCTACTCCTCTCTCGTCTGCCAACGTGCCGGTGATGTCAGATATAGAAACGACCTTGATCTCCAAGTCATATTTATCTTTCAACCACTTCTCCTTTTCAAGCACAACATCGGCAAAACCCTGACCTATTATGCCAAAACCGATGATCATTATATTCAATTTAGACCCCCAATGACTTAACCACCAAAAGATCCTTCTCCCTTGCAATCTCCTCCAACTTTGCAATAACCGGCTTAACCTTTCGGAGATCATCGACCTCAATATCCATTAATGCTGCTGTCTCCTGATCGGGGTGAGGCATTGTAAGATTTAGATCCGCAACCATCGCACCTTTTATCTCATTTATCTTATCAATTGTGTCTCGAACATCAGTATCGACGATGTGTCCAATTATTATGGCCACTATTCTCTCCTTCTTTTTCACCTGGTCAATCTTCGATATCCAGATGTCCCTCTTCTCCAACTCTTCTGTGATCTTATCAATACATCCGGGATCTTCAGTCTCAATGACCAAATGAACCGGAACCCTCCCCCCTTTGCCCTCTCTTAGGTGGACTACACTAACGATGTTTCCACCATATTTCGAGACGGGCTCTAATGCCCTTACAAGCTGTCCGGGTATATCTTTCAATTCCAAGTCTAAACTTAGCCTCATATTCTCTTCACCTCGGCCAAATCAGAAACACATTCTAGATTATTTATATCTTTTCATAAAAGAACTTACTTCGTCGTTGGTTGTGAATTCAACGCTTCTAACCAAAAAGGAACCAAAAGGCCAAAATAGAGTAAATTATTTATGCCAATTTTTTTAATATAACAAACGGGGCGGTGGAATGAGGAAACCCTTAAAAGATATGTTTCTTAGTATTGTGGAAGAGTGGGACAAATACTGGAAAGACGAAGTTGGATTTTATGACTTTTTGGACAATTACATAGAGATAAACGACGATTTACACGAATATGTTATCAAGAAGAGAAAAAAGAAGGAAGATCTCTTGTAAATTCGTGTATTAACTATGCCCCGATCTCTCCACAATGTGCAAATTCACATCCATTACAACTTTCAAGTAACCTGTCGCCCCTTGACAATAAACAGCATAAAGGACAGAGGTTGTGTCCCAAGATCATGCAGGGCGTTATTTCTGTTTGAACTTCGGAGATTCCGCAGACATTACAGACTTCCATGGATGCCCCCCTTGGCAATACATATTTAAAAACCTTGGCATAGAATCTTTAGATCAAACTTTTGCTCGGCAAAGTTTCAATTAATAGAATTTGAGCGTGATAATATATGATTGAAGTACTCATAGATGATATAGGTAGCTTTCCATTACCTGATTGGATATCCCGAGAGGAGTTTGATAGGAGTTATACCTTTGTAAGGGAGGAGATTAGTAAAGGCGCAAAAATAGAGAAAGATCTTGAACCGTTTAAGAATTTCTATAAGGCGGTTAAAACCTCCCTTGACTGCAAGGTCTCTTCGGGTATTGATATAGTAAATTATCCTCAGCACTATGATATGCACAAACAGTTTATGGGGCCTATAATCCAATTCCAAGAAGAACCATTCTTGATCCAAGAAAAGCACGCGATAATGCCAGAGCTCTTTGTTGCAGAGAGGGAATCCAAAAGAATATTTGAAGAAAGTGGCAAAATATTGCAACTTAAAGTCTGTGTGACCGGAGCCCTTGAGCTTCATTTGAAGAGTGAATTTGGATTTTACATCTATGAGGAGATATTAAACAATCTGGCAGAGAGCGTCAACCGCTTCTTGAAGAATGCGATTTTGAACACAAAATATGTAAAGACAGCTGTAGTCGCGATAGATGAACCCAGCCTGGGTTTTGTAGATCTATTTAATATAGAGGATGAGGCGATTATCAAAGTTCTTGCTAGATCCGTAAAAGACATACCAGCCAAAGTCCAGATACATCTCCATACGTTAAAGTCAGTGGGGTTGCCACTCCAAGCAGATGGTATCGAAGTTATTACCTCCGAATTTGCAGCATCACCTGAAAATATGAATATGATTACAAAAAAGGAGCTTGAGGATCACGACAAATCGATAAGGGCTGGAGTGACAAGGACAGACTATGATGCAATTCTGGCTGAGCACCTGGACAAAGGTATAGAACCAAAGCACA
>JBHICB010000018.1:0-14344 GCA_046759365.1 Hydrothermarchaeales archaeon (SeqCode) | reverse complement strand
TCAGAGGGGAATCTGCCGAATATGCTGTTTGCAGGACGCCCTGGTGTGGGAAAGACCACTGCTGCTCTGGCATTATCAAGGGAGTTGTTTGGTGATAACTGGAGGGCAAACTTTTTGGAGTTGAATGCCAGCGATGAGCGCGGCATTGATGTGGTGAGAGGCAAGATTAAGGACTTTGCGAGGACTAGGCCAATAGGCGGTGATTTCAAGATCATTTTCTTGGACGAGGCCGATGCTTTGACAAGGGATGCTCAGCAGGCCTTAAGGAGGACCATGGAGAAGTATAGCAGTACGTGCAGGTTTATATTATCCTGCAACTACTCCAGCAAGATCATTGAACCTATTCAGTCAAGGTGTGCTCTTTTCAGATTCAAAAGCCTGGAGAGCAGTGACATAAAGGAGAGGATTAAACTTATCTCAGGAAAAGAGGATCTGGAGATGACTGATGATGGTGTTGAGGCCATACTCTATGACTCAGAAGGTGATCTAAGAAAGGCCATAAATCTCCTACAGTCTTCTTCTTCCATGAATAAAAAGATCGATTCTGAGGTCATATACGGTGTTACTTCAAGGGCCAGACCAGAGGAGATAAGAAAAGTAGTTGAAACCGCATTAAAGGGCGACTTTATTCCGGCAAGGGATGCTTTAAGAAAGCTCATTATAACCTATGGAATGTCAGGCGAGGATGTGGTAAAGCAGCTTCACAAAGAACTCTTCAATCTGGATTTAGAAGATGAGACCAAGGTCAAACTTGCTGACATAATAGGCGAATATGAATTCAGATTGGTTGAGGGGAGTAATGAGTTGATTCAGCTAGAGGCGTTGCTTGCTCAATTTACCAGTTTTGGAAAATAATTGGAATAGATTACTCTCTTCGATTATGCTAAAAAACCATCTTTTAAAAAAACAGTTTACTCTACAGTAACTGATTTTGCCAGTGCCCTGGGTTTGTCCACATCTCTTCCAAGTTTCACGGCGGTGTGATATGCTAGTAGCTGACAGACGGGCGAGAGAAGCAGAGGCGACATAACTTCGCTGCATACAGGGGCGACGATGTTCACGTCGCATGATGGGATCGTCTTTCCACAGGTTACTCCGATAACCACACCACCTCTGGCCTTCACTTCCTGTATGTTGCTCATTATCTTGGATCGGTTCTCTCCTTCTGGCGGTACTATAGCAACGGTTGTCATATTCTCGTCTATTAAAGATATGGTCCCATGATTTAGGAGTCCGCCGCTCATGCCTTCGGCGTGGTTGTAGGTTATTTCCTTGAACTTTAGCGCCCCTTCCATGGCTGTTGGTATCGTGATGCCCTTTCCTATGTAGATGTAGTTACCTGTGCCACAATATTTGTGGGCGATTTCTTTTATCCCCTTGTCTTTTTCCAGTACCTTTTTGATATTTTCCGGGATTTTTTGAAGTTCATCACTGACTTTTTGGATCTCCTCTTCTGGTATCTTTTTCTTGAGCTTTGCCAATTCTATGGCGACCCTTAGGAGTATTACAAGCTGGCTTGTAAATGTCTTGGTTGCACAGACGGCCATCTCCATGCCCGAATTCTGCATGATGATGTGATCTGCCTCACGGGTTGTTGTTGATCCAATGACATTTACTACAGCGCCGAGTTTCGCCCCTTTTGTTTTAGAGTGACGCATTGCCGATAAGGTATCATATGTTTCGCCTGACTGGGTGATGCCTATAACCAAGGTATTTTCATCGACAACCCCCAGGTTTATCAGTTCCGAAGAATCAAGGGCATAAATATCCACCCCGCAGAGTTTTCCAAACCAATATTGAGCTACCAAGGCGGCATGAAGACTTGTACCTGCGCCTATTATGTAGGTCCTTTTGGCTTCTTTTATCATGTCGGCCAGCTTTTCGATATCATTGGCATAAACATTAAGGGAGTCTATGACAGCTTGAGGTTGCTCGTATATCTCCTTTAGCATGAAGTGCTCAAAACCGCCCTTTTCAGCCATCTCCGGGCCCCAGTCCACCTCTAATATTTCTCTCTCCAAGGTATCGCCGTTCTTCAAATTTTTGATCTTAAAGTGTTCCTTCTCGATTATGGCATATTCTCCGTCATTTAAAAGTATGGCCTTGTTGGTCTCTTTTAAAAATGCAGATATATCAGAAGCTATAAACATTTCTTTGTTGCCCAAACCCAATACTAAAGGGCTCTCGTGCCTGGCGCATATTATCCTTCTGGGTTCTTTTAAAGACATGAACAGCAACGCATAGCTGCCTTCGACCTTCTTTAAGGTCTCTCTTACAGAATTTTCCAGATCGTCATCAATGTTTTCTTCGATTAAATGGACTATGACCTCTGTATCTGTATCAGATCTAAAGGTATGCCCTTTTTTTATCAAATCATCTTTTAACTTTGAGTAATTGGATATTATTCCGTTGTGTACAATGGCGATCTCTTTTTTGCAGTCAAGATGAGGATGTGCGTTTCTCTTTGACGGTATGCCGTGGGTTGCCCACCGGGTATGTCCTATCCCCACATTTCCCGGCAGGTCTTTTAGATCTAGATTCTTATTTATTTCATTTATTTTGCCCTGGTCCTTTTTTAAATGGATTTTACCATCAAGGGTTGCAATTCCGCAGGAGTCATAACCTCTGTATTCGAGTCTTTTCAGTCCGTCGAGTATCAGAGGGGCTGCCTTTCTGTAGCCAATGTAACCGACAATACCGCACATGTTACTTCCTCTGCTCTATGGATCTGGTAAGTTCTTCTCTTAAGATTTGGTTTACTTTTTTACCATCTATCCTGCCCCTTACCTCCCCCATCACAATTCCCATCAGGGGCTTTGCCGCGTAATCGCCTTTTTCTTCTATAAGATCTGTCTTTTCTTTTAGAATTTTTTTAATCAAGTCTCTCAGGTCTGATTCTCCGAATGAAACCATTCCAAGTCTTTTAATGGCCTCATCAACAGGAACTTTAGGCTCTTTGTCTATGTGCTCTAAAATATCTGGAATAGCTTCTTTGGATATTTTGCCTGATGCAACCGCGGCAAAGACCTCACTTACCTTCTCTTCAGGTATTTTATCTGCCCAACTGACAGTAGTACCAGCTATTGTAGTTGTTGCAATCTTTGAACCATGTTTTTTAGCTTCGGTTTCAAAGAACTTCGAGTGTCTGGATCTTACCACTTGAGTTGCAAGCTCACCACCCAGGCGGTATTTTTTCTTAAATCTTTCTATCTTTTCTTTATACATCTCCGGCAGATGCTCCCTTATATCTTTTAGTCTCTTTTCGGTTATCGCAACAGGGGGAATATCTGTCTCGGGATACATCCTTGCTGCCCCAGGTAGCGGTCGCATATAAGCGCTTGTCCCATCCGGTTTTGCAACTCTTGTCTCTTTTGGCACGCCCCTAAATGCCATCTTTGCCCGTTTGACCGTCGCCTTCAGGGCTTTTGTTGCAACATCTTGGCTTCCTGCAGATATGATGAAGGCATCGTTTTTCTGGATTTCCAGTCTTTTAGAAACTGTCTCAACCTCTTTTTGAGAGATTCCGTATCCCGGCAGTTCATCTTTGTGAAAGATTCCGCCGATACCAGACGCAACTCTGGCATACTGGGCAAACTCTGGTCCAAGTTTGTCTTTCAAAAGTCCATTGAATCCTTTAAGTTTTATAGCTAGGACTCTTCCATTTTTTTTGAGCGCACCCTTGATTACTTTTGATTGGGAGTTTGAGAAGATATCAGAAATGTCGAAGACTTTAAAACTTATATCTTTTTTACTGACCCCTCTTTTCTCTAATTCTTTTTTTACCTCTATCAGGTTTTTTTGCCTTTTCATTTCGTTTTCTATGATGCTTTGTATCTGGTTTAATTCCTGGACCCCTTTGATTTCGGTCCTTGCCCCATCTTTTATAGATATATTTATGTCCTGTCTTATCGTCCCCAAGCCCCTCTTGACCTTATCTGTAGCCCTGAGTATGTCTCCGATATACTGTGCCACTTCCCTTGCCTGTTGAGGTGTATGTATCTCGGGCTCTGTGACGATCTCAATAAGGGGTATCCCGAGCCTGTCCAGGTTATAGATTACCTTTTCTTCTGTCTCCTTGACTTTCCTTGCTGCCTCCTCCTCCAGGCCGATGGTGGGCACCTTTACCTTCCCCTCCTCTGTCTCAAGATAGCCGTCCAGGGCTATTATGGCGGTCCTCTGGAATCCAGATGTATTTGAGCCGTCTATCACAATCTTTCGCATAAAGTGGACCTCGTCTACAATGTCCGCACGAAGCAGTGTCGCAACCTCCAGCACGATATCTATGGCCTCCTCATTCGGAACATGGGGGGGCTCTTCGTCGAACTCGACCAGACACGTAATATCAGGATGGGATCTGTAGCATATGTCCTTCCCCTTCAAGAATTCTTCCTTGGCTGCCTGATCCACTTCCCCAAGCTCGCTCTGGGTTGCCCGCAATCTCCGCATTACCTCGATGTCACCTAATTCTTCTCTTAAAAGAGACGGACAGGAGCAGAAGAGTTTGTGGCTATCAAGCTGCTGATGAATCTCAAAACCGACTTTAAGTTTCATGAAACAACCTCAGAATACTGAGGATATTGCTTGGTGCAATATATTTGTTACTATAAAGAGCTAAAAGCTCTGGACTTGAGATATCCCCTCATCTTTTCCCTCAGCACATATGTTGCCTTTTTCGGTTGTCAAGTTGGCTGTTTCAACTAGTTAAATTTGAAAAGAATTCTAGAGAATCTATATTTTAATGTAGGTTCTCGAGTATCAAATTGTCTTTTTTTTCCTTCGAGTATTCAAGCGAAGGAGGCTCATGCTCGAAAGAAGGTTTATCCTGCTCGTGTACACCATAAACTCCTTCCACCGTTTCTGCAGCAGGCATAAGTTTTGGAAGGGATCACGCTTCGGCACAGCATCGGTTTTGGCGAGAGCAATATTTCTTAATGTCTCTTTATTGCTTTGTGTGTCGCCCTGCGCAAGATACTCCTCAGCCAGCAGCTTGCATGATTTTTCAATTTTCTCCTCGAGGTTCTTTTTTAAAAAACTGCCCGGATAGGGGTCAAAATCCTCGGGATAGACCCTCGTCATGCCCTTTACATCTCTTTGACTCTCGATCTTCGCCCGTTCATATATAAAGCGGTAGATGTCCTCTCTTAGCTGCATCCATGGGGGGTGGTGCTTTTGTGGGGGGAGGTGTTTGATGGACAGTTTGTTATCTATGAAGAAGTTAAAGCCAAACATCCTTGCGTTTATCAGATAGTCTATGTCTTCTCCCCTTGAGACCCTTGGATCAAAAGGCACAGAGGTGAAGAGGTCTCGGTGAATAACCATGTTCCCACCAAAAACAAGAGGCGTCTCCTCTAACCTCGGTTCAGCTCCGATGAGTGTGTCAAAAGCCTCGTTCATTCTGTCATACTGGTCCCAATATCTCATCCAAGGGCGGAACGGTTTTTTAATGTGATAGTCATTGTCTTTTTGAATGTAGTATCCTGCTATTCCACCTACTCTTTTTCCCCCTATCTTTCTGCCTATAAACTCTTTAGCTTTCGATATAAATTCCGGGTCGTCGAATACCTCATCGTCATCAATCAACACCGCCACATCTGAACCCAAGATATGTGGGATTAAGATGCATAAATTTCGAATGTTAGAGTATCCTCGGAGTTGAAGAAGGTCGATATAGGCCTTTTTGCCCTCGTCGATCAGCAGTTCATGTATATGCTTGAGGTGGGATGGTCCAAACAGTGTTATCTCCACATCTGCTGTTACTGACTCGATGATGCCGGCAACCTTCTTTTCAACTTGGGTTTCAATATCCTCTGAGGTGGCAACAGCGATTACAACAACCTGAAAGTCTTTGTCTTCCAGCGTATCTATACTCTCTAAAGCTCTTTTCAGGGTCCCTTCTCTATCCCAAGGGTTTGGGTGGTCATAGACTGCGTCTCCTTTTCTCCAACCTGTCTGGCTTTTCCTTGCCCAATATGATGGGATCACCATTGTAATTTTCACTGTACATCCCCTCCCCACCTCTCTCTGAGGACTTCATAAGCCTTTCCATCCAAAGTTTTTACTAGAACTTTTAAATGCCACAAGATTGGGCAACCTCAAAATCCTACTACATTTTGGAAATCCATGAGCACGGTAACTCCCAACATTGGCTATTATAAGTAAGGATAAAAACAAGAAAATCCTCTCTGAACATGGGGGAAAATTATATATTAAAACCCCTCTAATCAGCCTCCTAATTTGATTGTCTCCTTACTTTTCGAGGTGAAACTGGTGGAAGTTGCTATCTGTGATATTTGTCTTAAAAGGGGCATGCTCTGTCCAAGCTGTGAGAAGAGGCTCAAGGAGGGCAAGATAAGCCAGCTTGATGTGGATGTGGCAAATCTCCTTTACTCGCTTTCAACCACATATAAAGGGCTAAACCATATTGTCCTTAAAAGGTCTTTTGATGCTGGTGATGTGATAATTTTGGGTACTGCTCCCCAGGATGTGGGTATTCTCATAGGCAGAGGAGGCAAGATTGTAAAGATTTTATCAGAAAAGCTGGGCAAGAGGGTGAGGGTGGTCGGGGAGTCCAGCGACTATTCTGAGGTAGTCCGGGATCTTTTGTCCCCTGTTCCGATCCTTGGAATAAACGTTTTATACCCTCCAGGCGAAAATGAAAAATACAAAATCAGAATCTCTAAAAAGGACGCTACCAGGATGCCCGGCGATATCGAAACGCTTCAAAAAGTCCTCATCAACCTCACCGGTAAGGACATGATCCTTTCTGTTGAATGAAGCTCTAATGCTCTCTTTTATTTTACGATAACTATTATATCTCTAGATCAATAGATCCAATGTGTGGGTTTATATGGAAGTTAAGAGCGAAAAGCTTGAAGGGAAGAGAGTTGCACTCTGTGTCACAGGCAGTGCTGCGGCTATAGAATCGCCTAAGATTGCAAGGGAGCTTTCAAGGAATGGGGCTGATGTTACGGCCTACATGACCAAGGCTTCAAGGAGGGTCATACATTCAAATGCCATGCAGTTTGCCACCGGAAAAGATGTGGTGGTGAAATTGACCGGCAAGCTTGAACACCTTAAAGAGTATGACCTGGTTCTTGTTGCCCCCGCCACCGCAAATTCTATAAACAAGATTGCCTGCGGGATAGCAGATACTGCTGTCACTTCCCTTGTTTTTTCCACAAAGAGCCCGGTGGTGATTGCACCGTCCATGCATCTTAAAATGTACAAAAATGCCATATTAAAGGAGAATATAGAGAAATTGAAAAGACTTGGGTTTTCGTTTATCGAGCCTATAATTAAGGAGGGCGCCACCAAACTTGCAGGTATTGAAGACATTGTCGATGCCGTGATCTTTGAACTTTATAGAAAGGATTTAGAGGGTTTAAAAGTCCTGGTTTCAGCCGGGCCTACATTAGAATACCTGGACCCTGTAAGGATAATCACCAACAAAAGCTCAGGAAAAATGGGGATTGAGATAGCAAGAGAGGCCCATTTTAGAGGGGCTGATGTAACGCTTGTCTACGGCCCAGGCACAGAGAGCGTGCCTATTTATATTGACGTTTTAAGGGTTGAGACAGGCGAAGAGATGCTTAATGTGGTAAAAAAGGAGATTGTTAAAACCGATATCTTCGTTTCTGCTGCTGCAGTCGCGGATTTTAAGGTTAAAGGAAATAATAAAAAGATAGACTCTAGGAGTGGCAAGATCGATATCACGTTGACCCCGACTAAAAAGATCTTGGATGAGGTAAAAGATAGGGACTGTTTCAAAATAGGGTTCAAAGCCTTGCATGATGTCTCTGGGAAAGAGTTGGCGAATTCTGCCTATAAAATCCTGAAGGAGCACAACCTTGATCTGGTTGTGGCAAATGATGTTTCGAAAGGCATTTTAGGATATGACGAAAACGAGGTCTTCTTTGTGGATAAAAAGAAAAAAGTCGTCCACGTACCTCGGACTTTAAAATCTAAGATTGCAGAGAAGCTCTGGGATAGTGTAGCCGAAGAACTTCCTCGAAAATAGGTGGAGTGATGAGGGCCTCTGCTTTTTCTCCAAGCCACATAACTGGATTCTTCCAGATATTCAGGTGCCCTGATGAGCTGAAAACTGGTTCCAGGGGCTGTGGAGTTGTTATCAATCAGGGGACTCGAACCGATGTTAGGGTAGAAGATAGTGATGCGAACGAGATTAAGATTTTTGTCAATGCGAAGCCCTGTGATTGTCCTGTTACTGGGATGGCCGCTGATGAAATGCTGAAATTGGCAGACGGTACCTATAAAGTTGAAATATCACAGTCTGTAGATGTACCCATAAAATACGGCTTCGGCGCTTCTGCATCCGGTGCATTGAGTACCGGTTTGGCCCTAAATGAGGCACTTGATTTAAATTTAACTGAGACGAAAATCGGACAGGTCGCCCATTTTTGTGAGATAAAAAATATGACCGGGCTTGGAGATGTCATGGCCGAGTTTAATGGTGGTCTTGTTATTAGACTAAAGGAGGGTGCACCCGGGATTGGAAGGGTTTCAAAGATACCCTGTGATGATTTTGTTGTCGCGTTTATCATAGGTGAAGAGCTTGAGACGAAAGCTGTCTTAAAAGATGAAATAAAAAAGAAGAGAATCAATAATATCGGCCGGTTATGTTTAAATTCACTTTTAAAAGCCCCGGATCATTCTAATTTTCTAAGGCTGTCAAAAAAATTCGCTGTCAAGACCGGTCTTTTGAACAAAAAAGTAAAAGGGGCAATGGTTGAACTGGAAAGACAAGGTGTTGCATCTTCCATGATTATGCTTGGAAATAGCCTTTTTACCATTACAGATGATCCGGAGAGAGTAAGTGAAATGCTAGATTATAAATATATAATTGCAGATATTGACCATGAAGGTGCGAGATTGATATGAGCGATGATAGCTATCTGCGCAAGTTGAGGAATTTTTTCATCACGGGCCTGGCTGTGTCAGTGCCCCTTTTTGCAACAATCTATATCGTTTGGGCAATCTTTAGATTTTTAGATGGGATCCTAAGTCCTTTCTTGAAGTTGGTTATAGGTGAGGAGAAGTATATTTCTGGTGTTGGCTTTATTATTACCCTATTTTTGATAACCTCCATAGGCGCGCTTACGACTGTTGCCATCGGCAAGCAGATGGTCAGCCTTTTCGAGGAGAGTCTTTCCAAGATACCGTTAGTGCGAGGGATTTATTCTACTTTCAAGCAGGCAAGTGATGCTTTTCTTACCCATAAGCCTTCTTCAGGTTCCAGAGGGGTTGTGCTGGTGGAGTACCCTCGAAAAGGGATCTATACACTTGGGCTTACAACTGCCATCACCATCAATGAGATTCAAGATAAGACAAAGGAGCGGGTGGTAAACGTTTTCATACCTACTTCACCGAATCCCACTTCTGGAATGCTAATTATAGTTCCGGAAGAGGATGTCATTCCTTTGGATATGAGTACTGAGGAAGGGTTAAGGCTTATTGTTTCGGGCGGGTTTTCGAATATCCAAAAAGGATAAATAATCCTAAGGAGGAGGGGTAGGTTGCAATGATACCGCGGGATCATCCTCGATATGAGTCTTTAAAGCTCAGAGATGCGCTTGTTGAGGGCACCAAAGATGGGGTGACAGTACTCCAAGGTCTTATTGCTCATGGCCGGGGGGAGGCGTTTGATTATCTTATTGGTGAGGAGACCATTGAGCCTGCCAACAGGGCGATTAAGGCATCCGCTGCTCTTTTGTTGATTGCTTCTAATCCCGTTATCTCTGTTAACGGAAACACCGCTGTTTTGTGTCCTAAAGAGCTTGTTGACTTATCCGATGTTTTAGATGCCAAGCTTGAGATAAATCTCTTTCACCGGTCGATTGAGCGTGCAGAGAAGATAAAGGCGATTTTGAAGAAAAACGGCGCTAAACGGGTCTACGGGGTATTGCCTTCTGAGGAAATAGAGAGTCTGGGCTCTGAGAGGAGGCTGGTCGATAGAGAGGGCATCTTCTCAAGTGATGTGGTTCTTGTTCCCTTAGAAGATGGTGACAGGACAGAGGCTTTGATTAAAAATGGTAAAAAAGTGATTGCCATAGACCTTAATCCTTTAAGCAGAACTTCTAAGACTGCGACTATAACGATAGTGGACAATGTTGTAAGGGCTGTTCCTAAGATGATTGAGATCGCAGGTGAGTATAAGAATAAAAATGAAGACGAACTTCAGAGGATTGTTGATGATTTTGATAACAAAAAGAATTTGAAGGACTGTCTGAGGGTTATTTTAGGGGGATTAGAGAACCAGTGATTTGTATGGCTGGAGGAGGGAGGAGAAAAATATAAGAAGCGGTTATGATTATTATTTTAAAAGAAGATGATTAAGTTGGAGTGGAAGAAGGGATTAATCTCAGGTGTTATAGCCGGGATATTGATGTTGGTAGTTGGCTCTGTCTTAATGATAGCTGGTGGAGCAACCGAGTGGTACTCTTTAACGTTTCCTACGACGATGTCCTCACCTGGGGGCATGTATTCGATGACAGTAAGTGTCTTGGTGATGGGCATAATTATGGGCATGATTTATTCTGTAATAAACAGTGCTATTCCGGGAGAAGGCACCAGAAAAGGAGTTAACTACGGCATCATGGTGTGGCTGCTTGCCGGATTAATGTGGCCGATAATGATGCTGGGTTTTGCCCCTGTTTCTATAGTGATAATAGAGATGATAACTGGGTTGATCAATTACTCTGTAGCAGGCGCAGTTCTTGTGGTTATTTACGAGAAAGTGTAGGATAGGTTATAATCCATCTAGAAATATGAATTAGCTATAAAGGAGGAAAGGAATATGGGTATGATGGACAAAATGATGGAGCAGATGATGGGCAGAATGAATAAAGAGAAGAAGCAGGATATGATGAAGTCAATGATGCCCATGATGTTGGAGGATATGGATGCCGAGGACATGGGTGCTATGATGTCTGAGATGATGCCCATGATGATGGAATCTATGGGTGATCTTGGTCCGGGGATGATGCAGGATATGATGAAGTCTATGATGCCGAAGATGATGGAGGCTATGAAACCTGGGGACATGGGTGCTATGATGTCTGAGATGATGCCCATGATGATGGAATCTATGGGTGGAGAGGCTATGATGGATGCCATGCATGAGAATATGCCCAAGATGATGGAGAATTGCCTTACCTCTATGAGCAAAGAAGAGAGGGAGAAGATGTTCGGTTTCTGTCATAAGATGCTGGGTGAGATGGAGGAGAGGTTTTTAGAAAAATAAGAACAAACCCTTTCTCATCTGAGGCCGTAACGTATAAAATCCATAGTAAATATCCTTTCCATCACCCCTCTAGATCTTTTACCTAACCTGATGGGCATACCTCTGCCCCTATTCTGAGGAGTTATCTAAACTGAAGACGCATATAAAGCATACTAAACTCCACAGAAGGCATCATTTTAATTTTTCTTCACATATATTGCTATTTTGTGAATTTTTATTCTGAAATATACTATTTTTAAAAGTTTTATTCACAGATTAGGGCTTTTGTGAATTTTTTTTAAAAAAAAGCTTTAAATATCATTAAAAACATAAAAACATATATAAAAAACCTATATCTTCGACATTAAAAAGGTTCATGAAAATATGAAGCGATTCATATGGAAACCGTAAACCGTTTTTGCAGAGACTGTTATCAGACTACGTCTCATGAGGTCAAACTTGACGGTAGGTCCTATGAGTGTATTGTCTGTAAAAAGTCGAGAAAGTCAATCTGGATGAAAGAATCGAAAAAGGAGGATGCTTTAGTCTCAAGAGAAATAATTAGTGAAGGTATATCAGCTTTAAAGATCTTGGAAAAATGAATCTCATAATTTATAAAATTAGGGCCATTGAGTATTGGCAAAACAATGGCCATGAAATCCAAAAATGTGCTTCATGCGAAGCTCCTGTTCCTTGGGGTAGTGGTTTCATGGTAGAGGATTTAAAACTCACCTGTAATCGGTGTATTGAAACGGTTCTTACCTCCCTATCAGGATGTGGGATGAGTGCTTCGAAAGAGTAAGGTGACCTTGGACGCCTTTACAATACTTAGGGCTTTAGAAAGGCGGGGTTTCAAGACGACAAAAAGGGGCTTAGCAATTTTATTCGCAACAGCCTTGAGAACAAGTATCTTATCTCTTCTAGAGATCGGGAGGGTACTATAATCGGATGGTCATTGATCAGGTCAACCTAGGAGGATTATAACCTAAGGACGAGATGTATTTGAGCCTAAAAAAGAAGAATACCAAAAAATCCAATTTGAGCAAAATTTAAGGACCTGATGATATTAAAGTAAAGCCAGTACTTCATTTACTTGGTTTTGATATTTTTTTGTCAGTCGGGATTTTTTAGATTTTTATTTTCATATCAGTATATCTAACGGGTATATATGAAGAAAAACATCCCTAACTCCCCCATTAAAAATTCCTAGTGTTAAAATATGCCGTAATTAAGTCCAATACCTACAAAGATTAGGACGATTCCCAGGCCAATGACCAGCTTTCCTAATAGAGCCATCTTTTTTTGTGCTGCCACTGCTTCTGCAGGTGAGGTAGCTGTTGCAAGGACCTTCTCGGTCTTCCCGATCATGCCGCCTAAACCTAGCATGACTACAAAGAGGATGATCTTTAAAAGAAGAGTGATGCCGTACGATGTGCCCGTCAGTCTGTTGACGTCTAGAAGACCTGCAGAGTACATTCTAAGAAGTCCTGTTATTGCAGTAACAGCTACAGCCCCCCATACTACAGATGTGAACTTTTTCCCTACAGCTCCGCCCACTTTTCCTGCATCTGGTGGTTGCAAAAGGGCTAGATTCGGGGAGAAAATGTAGATCATAAAAACAGCACCGCCTATCCAGACGGCTACTGCTACTATGTGTAGCCATATAAGCAATACAGTCAAAATACTTGCAACCATCTCTCTCAAAATAACATTCTTTGGCCATGGTATTTAAATTTTTTTGTGTGTCGTCAGTTAACTTGTGGTGTAATAGAGTAATTATCTACAACTTAATATTTTAATCAAATTCATGGTTTTAAATATCCTATAATACACTGAGTTTACTGGAGGCTTTGAGGTTGAAAAAAGAGACACTGTTATTTGGTTTATTTTTATTGATTTTAATTAGTTCAGGCTGGATCAAACTTCGGCGGAGCCTCTAAATTTAAGAGAATTGGAAGATGAACTGAGACAGGATTTCCAGAAATATAGATCCGAATTGGAAGAGAAACTATTTGATTTATCCAAAAGAATGAAGGTTCTAAGATTAAAGATTAAGCATTTGGAGATGATGCCTTAGGCTCCTATCAACGAGGTCTTAAAGAACTTTTAAAAGGGCCATGTCAAAATTTCTATAAATTTGGGCCGTTTTGGCTTCAGAAAATTATCTTTGTTTTCAAATAAAAGAATCTAAAATAGGACCCCGGTTGTATGCTCTGCGTTACCCATTGATTTTCCAAGATCTTCTGATGTAATCTTTTCCCCAGTTTTCTTATTTTTAAATATAAAATCAGAGATCACTGCAGGATATTCATTGTAGACCAGCTTGGTTGGAATAAAGCCAAGGGGTTTACCTTTAAATGTCCATGATGAATGGGAATACGCGTTAACAGTGAAGTCTATTTTTTCATCCTTGTTTTCTGCTGACACTGTAAACGTGGGCGTTACCTTTCCTGATTTTTTTATCTTCATGTTACCTAGGCTATACACCCTGCTGCCGTCAAAAAAGGCCACGTCTCGCTTAAAAGATTTTCCAAAAAGATATGGGTTAAAATATGAGAGTACAGCCCCGCTTTCAAAATGGAATATCCCCCAGTACCACGGCACACTAGGCCCGTTTACAAAAACCCGCTGAAAGTAGGCACTTCCTTGAATCGGCTTATCTTGGACTTCTCCACCTAATCTTAGATAATTAGTCCTTATTACAGAGTACCCCTTGTTTGCGAAGTAAATATCCGAGTTATAAGTCGGCCTGGTGAAGAGATTATTACCCTCTGCTTCCGCTATAAATTTAAAATTGTCTCCGATTCTTACCGTGTTCTCGGCTTTGTTTATGGAAAAAGAAGAGGATGGAATAGAATCTGTAGAGAGCTTTTTATCCGACACGTAGAGGTTGCATCGCTCAAGAAGAAAGTTGTGGTGCATCTTATCCCCATCAAAATACCATGTGGCAACTACACCGTCAAGTTTGCTCCTGTCTCTGGAATTATCCGCCCTGATCTTTAAATAGTTGCAATAAATTTCTTTTACATTCTTTATAGACCATAAAATCATTAATTGCCGCGGCTTTTTAGGATTTTTTGGATTGTTGAAGAAGAATAGACAAAA
>JBHICB010000017.1:0-14667 GCA_046759365.1 Hydrothermarchaeales archaeon (SeqCode) | reverse complement strand
ATTATACCAAGATGAATATAAATCATATAAAACGGGCTTTAAAAGAGGTTCGGGATAAGTCACATGACGTCCTAAATGACATCTATCAAGAGGTGGTCTATGAAGCAGATGTAGACAGGTCCCTTGCATCTTATTGGGTCCAGAACGCTGTTATCACTGCAAGAGAAGATCAGAAGTTGACCATTGATTTGATAAAGGCTAGACTCGATGCGACGACTGATGAAGAGGAAAAGAAAGAAGTAGAAAAGGAGTTGGAAGTCGCTAAGGCAATTCTAGGAGAGATAGGCGAGGTAATAACTGACGGTGAAGCAAAAAAGAGGGTATGGAACCTGAGGGATTACGAGAATTTTAGATAAAAATAGGGGGTATAAGACGGGTTCAGAAATTATCTTTTTTTCTGCCCGTCTGTTAGTTCTTCTAACGATTCTGCGGCATATAAACCTTTCTGTCTAATAATTCTAATATTAATCTATTATTTAGTTAGAATATCTAACTAAATTTTATATTAATTCCATAACTACACTTAATGGAGTTTGCAATCCTAACTAAAATTGCCAAGAAAGATAATCTTCTATAAATCCCAACCCACCAATGCTATTTAAAATCTAAAATCTCTTTGATTGTAAAGGGTACTTCATCTACAAGATCACTTGCTGTGAATCCATGTCCTTTTAAGTCCATAAGGCTATCTCCAGACCATCCGTTGACAAAGGCCGCACAACACGCAGCCTCGAATGATTCCATACCTTGAGCTAAAAATCCGGCCACCAAACCTGACAACACATCTCCAGTGCCGCCTCCCGACATACCTGGGTTTCCGGTAGTATTCACTCTGACCTTTCCAGTTGGGGAAGCGATAATATCTACAGATGATTTCAACAAGACAACAGATCCTGATTCTTCTGCGAAGGTTCTTATCATCCCCTTTCTCTCCTCAATGTTATCCGGGAGATTCTTGTCTGTCAAGATTTTAAACTCTCCTGCATGAGGAGTCAAAACAGAGTTTATCTTCTTTAGAATCTTTAATTCTCCTTTAAGGGATTTTATCCCATCGGCATCTATGACAACAGGGAGTTTGGCTTTTTTTAGTATCTCTAAGACCGTTTCACGGGTCTCATCTTTTAACCCGAGACCGGGACCGATGAGAAGAGAGTCGCACATCCCAAGAAGTTTTCCAACAGTCTCGATGCCATCCCTGTTAAGGTAGTTGCCCCGATATTTTCTGAGTATAAGGTCTGGTGAATATGTTCTGCTAATATCAAAGTTTATTTCTGGAACTGTCAGTATGGAAAGGTCAGCCCCAGAATTTAAAGCGCCAAGGGCAGCAAGGATCGGGGCTCCAAAATACAGGTCGCTTCCCCCGACAACCAATACCCTGCCATTGTCACCTTTGTGGGAATCCCATCGTCGCCTCAAATTGACGATTAGATCTCCTGGACCTACGATTGTTTCAGCTTCTTTGGGGATACCTATGTCCTTTACAACAGTAACAAATCTCTCTAATCCCCTCTTTGATTTATGTAAGCATACAACCAGGTCTGCTCTAACATGTTCTCTCTTAACTTTTGGGTCCAGCCCAGTAGGTATGTCAACACTGACCTTAAAGGCTGTTGAAGCATTAATGCCCTCGACAATGGATTTTATGGGCTCTCTTAACTCCCCTTCAACCCCGGTCCCCAACAATGCATCCACTATGATGCCCTGGTCAAAGTTTATCTTTTCAAAGCCATCAAATATCCTTGTGGAAATACCCTTTTCCCCTTTGATCTTTTCCCAATTTATTTTGGATTCTGGTGTCCTTATCTTTTCTTCTTCACCTATGAGTATGGCCTCGACTTTTGCCCCTTTTTTGGCCAAATATCTTGCGGCAACAAAGCCGTCTCCCCCATTATTGCCGGTGCCGCAGAGAATGAGGACGTCCTTATTTTTGACATCGATCTTATCTATAACGGCATCAGAGACCCCCCTTCCGGCGTTCTCCATCAGGTCTAAAACCGGCACCCCGAGATACTGCGAATTTATATCTATAGAACGCATCTCCTCCTCAGTTATATGCTCCTGGACATTCATTTTGCTTACCTTAATTATATTGGTGAGGGGCTATAACCAGATAAATATTTCCAATTACTTTGATAAGCCAATCAACATCAACCCAAAATTCAGCAGATGGCCCCTCCTAAAACTTTATCAACATCCAGAAGTCACCCCTAACATAACTCAATTGCCGTAATGGTGGTCATTGTGTTTGAAATCAAATATCGCGATGTGATGGGCAGGATTGGCATCTTAGATGTAAACGGCAAGAGAGTTGAAACACCCTTGGTACTCCCTGTTATAAATCCCAGAATCAACACGATAACTACATCAGAGATAAAGGACATAGGGTTTCAAGGGGTCATTACGAATTCTTATATAATTTACAGGGACCGGGAGTTAAATGAGAAGGCAGTCAAAGAAGGGGTCCATAAACTCTTAGATTTCGACGGCTTGATCATGACCGACTCTGGATCCTACCAGCTCTTCCGTTATGGCAGAGTTGATATCGACCCTATACAAATAATCGAGTTTCAAGATGCCATAAAGACGGACATAGGGGTTATCCTAGACATACCAACCCCTCCAGATGTAAACCATGAGCGGGCATTGAAGGATCTCAATGAGACCATAGCAAGGGCTAAAGCAAGTATAAAACTTCCCCGAAAAAACTTCTTGGCAGGGACCGTCCAAGGATCAACCCACATGGACTTAAGAGAGAAGGCGGCAAAGGAGATGGGGGAGTTAGATTTCGATTTATATCCTATCGGAGGGGTTGTGCCATTGATGGAGGACTACCGCTTTCCTGATCTCGCCAAGGTTATCATGCACTCGAAAAAATACCTCCCCCTTGACAAGCCCGTGCATCTATTCGGTGCCGGCCATCCCTTGATCTTCGCCTTTGCTATTGCCTTGGGCTGTGATATATTCGATTCAGCGGCCTACTCTATCTATGCCAAGGACGGCAGGTACATAACAGCAGAGGGCACCATGTCTTTGGAAAGCCTATCTGATTTTCCGTGCCAATGTAATGTCTGTTCTAATTATTCACCAAAAGAGCTAATGTCTTTAAGTTCGGATGAGAGGACAAAAACACTGGCAAAGCACAACCTTCACGCTACATTAGCTGAGATCAACCGGATTAAAGTGGCTATACGTGACGGATCGTTATGGGAGCTGGTGCAGGTAAGGGCAAGAAGCCATCCAGCTCTGTTGGAAGCTTTGATGCTTATTACCGGCAAATATGCTGGGCAGATGCTCAACTTTGACCCGGTCACAAAGAAGTCTGCATTCTTTTATTCCGGTCCAGAGTCAATAAAGAGGCCCGAGGTAAAAAGGCATCTTACAAGACTTAAGGAGATAAAGACAAAAGCTGAGAACCTAGTCCTTTTACCAGATATAGAAAAACCATATGCCGATTATTACGGTGTGTCAAGCAGTGCCACACATCATGTATGCATAGCCTCACCCATTTTCGGGATAATACCTCTGGAAGTAGAGGGGACCTATCCCCTAAATCAACACGAGCGGCCGGGAATCTTAGATGGGGACCAGATCAATTTCATGAAAGAAACAGCAAAAGCCTATGCTGAAGAGTTCAAAAAGATATTCTTACACGAAGACCTTGAGTTTTTGGGAATTGAAGGAGAGACCTTTTCAGATTTGGGTTTCTTAAAAAAAGGTGATGACAACTTGAAGATAAGGGCTATGGCAGACTATCAGTTTGGAAAAGGTACAGGAGATGCTTTATTCAATGATGCCAGAGTTGAATTTGCAAGGACAGGTAGAATAAGGCGGATATATTCAAGCAATGATGTTCTGCTTGCCACTGTCAGGGCCTCCGATGGTTTTCTAATACCTACAAAAGAAGGCGCAAAGCGTCTTCAAATGCTGGAATATCCAAAGAATCGAGTGGTAATAGAAGACAAAGAGGTGTGCGAGACCATAAAAGAGGGAAAGAGTGTGTTTGCAAAATTCATAGAAGAATGCGACCCAGATATAAAACCCTACCAAGAGGTTATCGTTGTCGACAAGAATGACAAATTACTAGCTTCTGGAAAAGCACTGCTAAGTGGAGAAGAGATGCTGGCATTTGAAAGGGGCGTGGCAGTCAAAGTTAGAAGAAGTATTAAGGATTAGATGAACGCTATATGTATAACACCCATGGACGCAAGTGTTACGATCACACCTGCGATCAAAACCCCTAAAACAATGGCAGGAAATGCATACTTGAACTTTATACCGAATATATAAGAGGCCGCAACCCCTGTCCAGGCACCTGTAACCGGCAGAGGTATAGCAACAAACGGCACTAGACCAATTGCACCATATTTCTGAATCTTTTCATTCGTCCTGGCGTGGGTCCTTGTAAAAAGCCATTCAAAGAAGGCGTCAAAAATGCTAAAACGTCTTAATCTTTGCTCAACAGGTTCAAGAAAGATCAAAAGGGGAACCACCGGTATTATATTGCCAACAACCGCCAGGACATAGGCCTTTACAGGATTCATTCCGTACACCCACAAGGCCATCGGTATTGCTCCCCTCAGTTCAGCAAAAGGCAACATGGCAGTTACCATCACAGCAACTTCGTGCGGCAGACCTTTTATGATATCTAGTAGGATGTTTGCAAGAACCATTTTACACCTTCCTTTCAAAACATGCAGTTAATGTCACAGATATTTGCCGTATATCACCAATTTTGTTTGGCAACGGAAATAACTTTAAATAATCTTGGACATTTGGTGTATTAAAGGCTTTGATAAAATGAGAAAGGTCATGATAGTTGATGACGAGCCGGATATACGTTTGGCCGTGGGGAAGATACTGGAAAAAGAAGGCTATGATGTTGTTGACGCTGAAGATGGTGCCGACTGCCTGAAAAAGATCAAGGAAGAAAAGCCCGATCTGGTACTCCTTGACATAATGATGCCCGACATGTCAGGATGGAAAGTGTTAAACGAGATACAAAGTGATGAAGATCTAAAATCGATCTCAGTCACGATGTTTACGGTTAAACCATTAACCCCCGAAACCCTCAAGAAAAAAGGCATTGACGGCCTTGTTGACTATATCGTCAAGCCATTTTCGACGGAGGGTTTTTTGGCCAGCGTAGATGAAATTTTCAGCACGATCTCTAAAATAGACGAGACAAAGACCAAGTTAAGCGGAATAGATGAAGATTTAGCAGAAAGATACGAAAAATTATTGAAGGCCGAAAGGCTCCATCAAAACCTAAAAACTTCGCTTGAAAACATTTTAAGACAGAGAAAAGAGGACGGTAGCATGGATGATATACAAAGCTTCGAAGACGTTATCATAAGTGAATTAAAACTGATAGATTCATACAGGAAAGAGAGAAAAGAGATCGAAGATAAAATTAAGCAACACTGATTAGTTTTATATTTAGATACCAGCAATAAAAGAGGAGATAATTATGTTCCCAAAGGTAAACCCACGACAGATGAAAAAGATGATGCGGCAAATGGGCATGAAAACAGAAGAGCTCGACGCCGAGGAAGTAGTTATAAAATTATCCGACAGGAAAATCGTCATCGATAACCCCTCTGTGACCATGGTTGAAGTCCAGAACCAGAAGACCTACCAAGTAATGGGAAATGAGAGGATTGTCCAGGAGATCCCGCAAGAGGACATAAAGATGGTGGCAGAGCAGGCAAATGTGAGTGAGGAGGAGGCGAAAAAAGCCCTTGAAGAGAGCGGAGGAGACCTGGCAGAAGCCATATTGTCTCTTACAAGCTGAACCATTATTGCATTCCTAGTTAATTTTATGCGTAATTTATAGCCTACAAGAGGAGGTGGGGCTAATGACATTCAAATTAATGATCTGTAGGGAATGCAATAATATGTTCAGAATAAATGTCGCAGATTATGAGAACAAGGAAATAAAATGCCCGAAATGTAAAGGCAAAAATTGTACAGGAATCTATGAGTATTGGGGTTCCATTTCTTCCCCCAAAGAGGGCTTTACAAAACTTAAGGCTTCTGAATGAACCCTTGCAAGTAAAAAAAAGTCGCAAGAGTTTATACGAGAGGATAGGGTATTTTCCCTATCTGCGCATTTGAATATTACATCTTATAGTTGGGTAACTCTATCATACATCGATTATGAAAAACAAAGCCTAATTTCTATTTAATCTTGGTCTGGTTTGTATGGACAGTCTACTCTTCTTTTTTCTACAGCAAAATATCTATCAGTACACTCGGCATTATGATTACAAATCCATATTAGATCATCAGCTTATCTCTTTTGAATTACAGTCACCGTGTGTTTGTGTACAACCTCATCTCCCCCGTCCTTATATTCCTTGGCCTCATAGAAGTGCCTACACTCTATGACCTTCTTTTTCTCAGTATCGACCTCATTTCCCATATCAATCGCCATGTTTTATTTTTCAATGACCAACTCCAACAAGTTAGTTTGAATCTGATTAAAGATTATGGTGGAGCATTGAGCTTTATCAGTAATATAAGAAGCAAGCATAAGACCAAAAGAGTCAATCCAGCCCAGAATTCATAATCTTTATTCATCATTCCAAATCTGAAACGTCCTATATAAAATAATTATTGAAAATTGCTGGATGCCAGTATACAACCGAAAAATTCAACAGCGCCAAGTAATTACAAAAACCAGACTTGGGAATAAGAATTTATAATTGTATGGTCGGGTTTTTTACAAATAGTTTAAAAATACCTCTAGAGCTGAATACTACAGTATACTAACAAGATATAGACTAATCATTGTAACCATTATTACTACCGCAACGCTGATGCCGCTGACATTAGGTGTTTCATAAAGTAGTTTTATACTATCTTTTTCGAATTTATCCGCCCTTTCATGAAGATTTGATGGTCGCTCTTCTTCAGTCCCCAGCAAGAAATCCAATGCACCTGCAACTACGGCATAAGGATATTTTAATAATCCGATCAAATCTTCACCAATAGAGCTGAAAAATTCGTCCGCACTTTGGTCAAATATAGTCGCTGGCTTTTTAAGATATCTAAATCTGTCCTTATGGGCTTTTATGAGTCCTCCAATAACGGATCTTTGTACATCCTCTGGGAGACCACTAACCTTTAAAAATACATCGCCACTCATCAAATAGAATTTATCTACGTCCTTGGTGATCTTTGCCCCGCGAGGTACCTTTATCTTGACAAATTCATCACCGCGTTTCTTGTATATATTGTTTATAGAAGTGTCAATTTTTACTTCGGGCCCTATAGCACTAAAAAGGGTCTCCCCGGTTTTAACATACCCTTTATCGATCATTTCATCAATTTTTGCATCAGGTATGGCTATCTCCATCATCTTCTCACCTGCGCCCCCGTACCCCCTGTTTATCATACTGTCAAACCTGACGCTCGGGATCTTGCAGAACCACATAAAGCCCGCAGCGGCCTTCCTATAGAAGTAATCGAAGTCGAGGATGACCCACTTGTGAGGGACAAAGAGTTCTCTCCTATCCCAGAAAATTATAGCCGCAACGCCCAGAAGAAGGAAGCTTCCAAAAAGATGTCCCACCTCGTAATAGGCAAAGGGGGTATCGAATGGAAGGATAAAGGTGACTGATTTGGGGTATATGCCGATGAAAAAACACATGAAAGCAACTATCAACATCGCCAAAGACATATGCCAAGGCGGATCGCTCACATCCAGCTCAACTTCTCTCTTCCTCAAAAAACCGAAGTAAGTGAACTTGCAAAATGATAGAAATGTACCGACCGCAGCCAACTCCAATAGGATGTACAGACCCTGCATATTGTGGGCGCCGGCGAATATCAACCCCTTGCTATTGAAACCGTTAAAGAATGGCACCCCAGCGATGGAGGCTGCGGCGATGACTACGGTTATCGTGGTGATGGGCATCTTCCTTGCCAGCCCGCCGAGGTCTGCCAGTTCCTCGATGCCAGTACGATAGATGACCGCACCTATGCACATGAAGAGAAGTGACTTATAGAGGATGTTGTTGAGGAGGTGAAAGAACCCCCCGTTAACCCCCAACGCTGTCCCTATACCGACGCCTGCCACCATATACCCGACTTGGCTTATAACATGATAGGACAATAACTTCCTTCCATTGCCCTGCATCAAAGCAAAGGTGACACCATAGACAGCCATCAATCCGCCCATGTAAGCAACAAACATAGAAGGCCCATGAGCAGTCCTTGCAAGGGCATAGACACCGCTCTTGGTCGTGAATACGGAGAGAAAGATGCTCCCGGTAATAGGTGCTGCGGGATAGGCATCTGATAACCACGTGTGTATCGGGATAAAGGCGGCGTTCAAACCGATGCCGAACAACACGAGGGCGGTGGCTATTCCGCCCTCAACAGGCCCCATTGTAATGGAGTTCGTGGAGGCGTAATGTACCAATATGCCTGCCATCAACACAGCCCCCCCGATTAGGTGCATGATGAGATATCTAAACCCTGCAGCAAGTGCTTCAGCATCTCTCTTGACCATAACAAGTCCGGCTCCACAAATGGCCAGTATCTCCCAGAATACGAGGAATGAGAACAGATCGCCAGCATAAACTACACCAAGTGCAGCCCCAACATAGAGGAAGCTGATGATGTGGTGCAGGTCCTCTTCGACATGGAGGGAGTAGAGGACACATAAGAAGCCAATAATGGTGAAGATATAACCCATCAACATGCTGAGCTTGTCAGCGTAAAAGAGGGTGATTTGGAAATCCAGGTAAGAGAACTGCCAACCTGTCAAAGGGGCCTTTATCATGAGTATCTCTATGAGGGCCAGTAGAGGTGTCAGGAGTAAGACCGCCTTCTTTACCTTGCCCTTGGTTAGGAGTATAAGACAGGCCCCGAAGAAGTATATCAAAGCAGGGAGGATCAACGGCTTCATGACTAATGCCCACCTCCTGCCGATTTATCTTCGAGAAATATGGGCAACCACCTAATAGCCAAAAGGAGATAGATACAGGCCAGAACCGCGAAGACTGCCTCCCAACCAGGGAACCTCCACCAAGGCTCCTCGTGCTCGGCAGCTACGCCGTGTTCTTCTGCGGTGGCATGCTCTTCCTTGGCTTCGACAGCCTCTGAATGTTCAGCCGCACTAGACTCTCTACTTGCCTCACTACCTCTTACAGGAAGAGACAGTGCAAAAACAGTTATAAATAACACAAAGATGAGGACTAAATTATTGCCCTTCATTAAACCATCTCTTTAATATTCTATATTTTTGAAACCCAATAAATTTTATATTGTTCTACAATTCCCGTGCCCCGCTTCTATACTATAAGTAGAAACTTCTCTACTATAATATGAACTAACCGTAAAGGAGTGTAGGGTATATTTGCAAATATTCCGAAAAACAATACAAACGAGCCAGTGGCGAACATCGGTCCAAGCATGCTCGTGGGGGCTTCACTGTACTCTGTAACCCCGTCCTCTGCCTCCTTGAAGAAGCCATCGTAGATTGGGGGGAGGTAATAAGCAGCATTAAGCATTGTACTGATCAAAATTACCACCAAAAAGATCGGCTGCCCAGCTTCAAGAGTCCCTATTGCTAGGTACCACTTCGTGAGGAAACCTACCATGGGCGGGATGCCTATAACCCCCAAAGCACTGACTGCAAAAATGATCATTGTCATTGGCATGCGCTTGGCAAGACCTGCCATTTCGCTTACATTTTTCTTCCCGGTCTGAACGAACATCGCGCCAGCACAGAAGAAGAGAGTGTTTTTCATCAGGGCTTGGTGGACGATGTGTATAACACCGCCTGTCAATGAGTTTTGGGTCAAAAGCGCAATCCCCAAAATGGTATAGGAAAGCTGGCTCACTGTAGAGTATGCAAGCCGTCTTTTCAGATTGTCTTGCCTCCAAGCATAAACTGATGCCAGCAATATAGATATCGTGGCTGCATAGGCCAAAGGCAATGAAAGTCCGAGCTCTCTTACAAGATTAGCACCAAATATGTTGTATACTAGCCTGGCTATCCCGAATACACCTGCCTCAACAACCGCGAGCAGTGCATTTGCGGGAGTGGGTGCCACCATCGATGTTGGTAGCCATCCGTGCAACGGCATTATTGCTGATTTAACGCCGAATCCAATTATAAATAGCATGAATAACAAGCGAAGTTGATTGGATGTGGCGGTGCCGGCTACTATCCCTATTTTGGAGAACGTCAGTGTTCCTGCCCATACATAAGTTATGGCCATTGAACCCAAAACAAAGACGCCGCCTATGAGGACGTACATAAGATAAGTCCTCCCTGCCCTCATAGCCTCCTCGGTCTCGTGGTGCATGATCAAAGGATATACACTAATTGACAACATCTCATAGAATATGAAAAGCGTAAAAAGGTTGCCGGAAAAGGCGATTCCTATACCTGCCGAGATGGCCAGAGCAAAACATGCAAAAAACCTAGTTTGGTTTCTTTCATGCATGCGTCTCATATAACCTACAGAATACACTGCCATGTAGATCCACATGAACGCAGATAGGCCCCCAAAGAAAGCACCCAATGAATCTACCCTAAATTTGACTAAAAGGACAGGTGAGATCCTGACCAGATTATATACGGGACTTTCTATGATTATGCCCTTAACTGCCCAAGGCATGAGGGATGCCACCAAGATAACAACCGAAAGTGAAGCCGCTATAGTCCATATATCTCGAAGATTTTTATGCTTTTCTCCAGATGCAACGACAAAAAGAGCACAAATAAACGGTAAAAACACTGCCATGATTGGTCTCATTGACAATATCACTTCTTCACCTGGCACATTCTCACCTCTTCATCTCAAAATTCCATAAAATGCTATACCTACTTGCAAAAATGAACTAAAAGTCAGCTTTACTCTGACCTTCTAGTCCTTATCTACCATTTCCTCTAATAAATTTATCGTATATTGACACATTTCCTTTATACTTTCAATATTATATTACTAGCCTTCATTGCAAAGCTCAAGAATGGTTCGGGATACAACCCGACCAAGAAGAGAGCTACCAATGAGATTAACAACACTAAAATAATTGGTTTAGGTTCCTCAAACTTCTCCAATTTTTCTGTTTTAACTATATACATCTCTTTAATAATCTTCGCATAATAATAGAGGGATACTGCACTCATTATCACACCTACCACGGCAAGCCACACCGCCCCGCCTTCTATTGCTGCAGAGAAGAGGATGAATTTACTCACAAAACCCCCCATTGGCGGAATCCCTGCCAACGACAGCAGGAAGATGGTCAAGCAAAAAGAAGTAATGGGGGCCCTATCCCCCAAACCCCTGTAATCTTCGATGTTGTTAATGGACATGGAAGAAGAAAGAAAAGCGACAACAATGAATGCACCACCTTTCATAAAAACATAATTTAGGAGATGAAACATCCCCCCGGCAAACCCCAGAGGCGAAACCACAGCCAATGCGATCAATACATATCCTGCATGCCCTATACATGAATATGCCAAAAGGCGCTTAACACTTTTTTGCATCAATGGCACTAGGTTGCCCAAGACCATGGTTAGAAAAGCCAATACTGCGAAGATCAACGCCCACTGCTCTTTTACCGCAATAAATGATACGCCAAATATACGAAATACAGCAGCAAACCCCATAGCCTCCATACCTGCTGCCATAAATGCTGTTACTGTAGTTGGCGCACCTTCATATGTGTCGGGAAGCCACATATGGAATGGGACAGCCGCAATCTCAAAGCCAAAACCTGCCAATATCAAAATAACTCCCAGGACTATGACTGGTTCAAGTACTCCCCGGGCTATTAATCCCTTTAATGTTTCTGATAACACATAGATCTTTGTTGTCCCAGTTACTCCATAGATAAAGGACATGCCGAAGACTATTAAGGCAGAGGATAGGGCACTTATTATGAAGTATTTTAGAGCAGCCTCACTAGAGTTCGGATCGTTTTTGAAGAATCCTACCAAAGCATAAGTTGAGAGGGTTGCTAATTCCAAGGATATATATAGAGTTATCAACTCCCCAGAAGAAGCTACAAACATCATGCCCAGGGTTGAAAACAGCAATAAAGTATAGTATTCGCCAAGCCCCTCTTTGTCCGGCATATATACGATGGAGGCAAGGGTTACAAGAAGGACAATAAGCAAAAATACTCCCTTAAAGAATTGGGAGAAGGGGTCGATTATTATGACATTGTCCCAAATAGATCCAGTTGCACCTAGCACTGATAGCAGTGTAAAGGAGGATAGGAGAACCCCAGATAAGGTCAAATAATGCAAAATCTTCTTTTCTTCACCTATAAATAAGTCCACGATCAAGACCAGGAACGCAAAAAGCCCTATAATCGCTTCTGGAGCCAATAAAAGATAACTCATCCTCTATCCTCCGACTATAGCAACAACACCCTTAACTGAAGCGTTCATCATGTTGATCAAGTACGGAGGATAGACCCCCAAAAGTACAATAAGGAATATCAGTACCAAAAATGGAACAAGCTCTGTCCAAAACTCAAGGTCTTCGATATGCTCTGGTAGGTTGGGATGGGGTGCCCTGAAAGCCAGACGTTGAAGTGTCCATAAAAAGTATCCCGCTGTAAAAACAACCGAGAATACAACAATAATTGTCACGAATTTATATGCTGCAAAAGCGCCTATAAAGATCAAAAATTCGGCTACAAAACCCGCAAGCCCTGGAAGACCCAGGGATGCCAAGAACCCAACCACAAGGACCAAAGTCATCATAGGAGTCTTCTTCCCAAACCCGACTATCTTCTCAATTATTCTGGAACCCACATGGTCATGGATTACACCAGACATAAAGAAGAGAAGACCGGTTATTAAGCCGTGGGCAATCATCTCATAAACAGCACCTGTTATCCCGATCACATTAAATGCCGCAATACCCAGCAAAACATAACCCATGTGGCTGACACTCGAATATGCTATCATCTTCTTAAGATCCTTTTGGGCCATTGCACAAAATGCGCCATAAAAGGCACTTAGAACTGCCAGGACCACCATAACTGGCGCCAAGGTTTTGGCCCCTTCAGGGACCATCATTACGCCCACACGAATGAGGGCGTAACCCCCCATCTTCAAAAGGACACTTGCAAGATGAATGCTGCCTGCTGTAGGTGCCTCCACATGAGCATCCGGTAACCAAGTATGGAATGGAAAGACAGGTAACTTCACCGCAAATCCGATGAAGAGCGCCCCAAATAAGATGGTTTGCAAACCGTGGGGGAACGTCGGTGCAACTTTTGCTATCTCAACCATATTAAATGTGTGAGGAGTTACATTGAAGTAATACGCGATTATCGCTAGCAATACAGCTAGACTGGCAACGTGTGTATAAATAAAGAATTTGATTGCTGAGTATTCTCGTCTGGGACCTCCCCAGATACCGATGAGGAAATACATTGGGACCAAGACGACTTCCCAAAAGATGTAGAAGAGGAAGAGATCGAGGGATGTGAAAACGCCTATCAATGCAGCTTCAAGCAATAACAATAAGGCAAAGTGTGTATTGGTCCGGTAGTCAATATGCCAAGAAGAAGCCATTGCCACAATTGATATGAGGGTTGTAAGCAAAACAAAAGGATAGCTTATGCCATCAATTCCCATGAAGTAGGTAATACCCAGAGATTCGACCCATACAAATTTTTCCACAAGTTGGTAATTTGCAATTGAAAAATCTATCAGTGGCAGAACCACAACTGACAGGATAAAGGTTAATAATGTTACTCCCATTGCGAAATATTTCGAAGATCTAATGTCCTTTACACCTATGAAATAGGTTATCCCCGCACCCAATAAAGGCATGAAAATCAATGCCGACAATACCGGAAACGCCATCTTACATCCTCCTATATTCTTTATACTATCAAAGCTATTATTCCTATAAGAATCACTCCTAGAACTATGCTACTTGCATAATCGTGAATTATCCCTGTCTCGGGCTTTCTTAGACTTCCGCCCCAGTTATGCAGGACATCACCAATCCAATTCACTACTCCATCTACTACCTTTAAGTCAAATATATCTGAACTCCTTGAAATAACCCAAGCAACCCTGCCCTGAAGATTGATAAATCCATCGACAACAAACAGGTCAAAGGCAGCCGCATGATTTGTAAACTCAAAGAAAATATCCCTACTTCTCAGAAGTGGCTCTTTCTCTTCCAGACTTGGTATATGAACATCATATTTTCCAAATAAAAGAAGCTTTTCTTCTTTTGGTGGAGTATAAACTTCCATAAACTCTCCATCCTTTTTTACGTATAAACTATCTATGGCCTTGTCAAAATGGGTTCCCAATAGAGCCAAGAGTTGGACATACTCTCCCTCCTTTCTAATATAAAGATCATCCATGTTGAATTCGTTTACTCTAGAGCCAAGGGCCTTTATCACTTCTATAGCGCTCTGCTTATATCCCTCCTCCAACATCTTACCAATTCCCTTTGCGGGAGGACCAACCGACGACAAAAAGGTCTCCCCGGTCTTAATGTACCCTTGGTCGATCATCTCATCGAATTTTGTAGCAGGGGTAGCAAACTCTATCATCTTTTCACCAGCACCCGCATATCCCCTGTCGATCATCTTATCGAGTTTTGTAGCAGGTATGGCTATCTCCATCATCTTCTCACCTGCGCCCCCGTACCCCCTGTTTAT